>CAIXAQ010000959.1 GCA_903917425.1 uncultured Bacteroidales bacterium | reverse complement strand
GACTATGTGTGTAAAATATTTTTTTCATTCTGTAAAATAAATGAAGGGGATAGGTAATTGGGTTACTCTTTTATATTTTTTATTAATTGTCATATATTGGTATCCAGACTTATAACATCAATTGCTATGACAGCAGGAAGGAACAGACTAGTAAGAATTTTATATAGGGCTAAAAATATCAGTTAGAATAATTAGGGCGATAACTGGCTGTTACGAACAATATACTAATGCCTATCCAGACATAGGTTTGCTCCAAAACACGATTAACGGGAAGAGGAATCTGGATGTTTGGGTTATACTCCCGGCACTGTTAGTGCAAATGGAGTCGTTTCTGTTTCAGTGACAGCTTCTGATCCGGACGGGGATCCTATTACTTACTATTATTATTTAATAGTTCCTGTGATGGGGCTTTAGCGTGTAGAGGGGGAAATAGAAAATAGTTCACTTCGGCAGGCTCAGTGTAAAAATGAAAAATCGTTATTCGTTAATCAGTTATTCGTTAATCGTTATTGGGTTATTCGTTATGGTTACTTGTATTAGGGCTTTAGCGGGAATAACGTTTTTTTTCTATGTGCTATGCGGAATACCTCTGAATAGAAAAAAACTTATGAAGCGGATGCCTGGTGCGCGAGCATAGTAAGCAAAAATACCAAGAGCGCAATTACCCAAATAGATAATATGATTGCACTCATCAGAAATAAGATGAACAGGATTTATAACGATACGCGTTACAAATCCGCACCATCAGGGTTATTGTCGCTGGTTCAATAGCAGTTAAACAAATATAAGCCGTTAGCAGCGAACTGAGCTTCGAATTCAATACCTTCGCCTGTGAAAACTTTTGCAACCGGCAGCTATCGGCAGCAAGAAACGGGAAAAACAGTAAGAAGAAAACGGATTTTTGGTATGAACTAAACTTGTAAAACATGAAACGCTTCGGATTTTTATTTTCGGTCATTATGATAATGATGGCAATTGTATTCAATTGTTGTAAAAAGGAGGATAATCCGGTTCCGGCCGAACGAAGCAAATACGCATGGGTAGCCGGCGGTGTTGACAGCACAGGCTACGGCCTGATCCTTTTTTCTGCCGATGGCGGCGAAAACTGGGTGAGGCAGGCACAAGGCATGCCGTCATTGCTGGGGGTCGATGTCCTTGACATCTGGGCAGTGGACGAGCAAACTGTTTGGGCTGTTGGCACCAAAAATGTTATTCTGAAAACCCTGGATGGAGGCCAGACCTGGATTCAGGTCCAGGCACCTGCAAATAATCCGGATACGGAGCTGAACTCAGTTTGCATCGTGAACCGCACCAGTATATGGATCAGTGGTTCTGGCGGAAGCGTTTATCGCTCGGCCGATAACGGAAATACATGGACCATGTTTGACTCTGCCTTCTTTCACAGCGGGGTTATGCAGGGTATATGGGCAATCACACCCCAGAAAGTTTACGTTGTGGGAGGTATTGGCAATGATTACCCTCAAAGAGGATTCATTGGCTGTACGTCAGACGGTGGAACAACATGGGATTCGGTTTCCCCTTCCGGTGATTATAACAGGAATCAGTGGATAGGTGTTACTGCTTCCAAAAATACGATTGTTGTCTCCGGCGTAAAGGCACACTATATGGTCAGTACCGATGGAGGAATAACCTGGAAAAATGATTCACTGGGAGCAACCGGAGGGGTTAACGGGCCCGATATCAATCACCTGATGATGATCAACCCGGAAACATGGTGGGGTGCACTTGATATGGGGCAATTCTATCTGACAAATAATGGAGGATCTTCCTGGATTCCACAGGTAACAGACCAGGGATTCACATTCATGTATGGTATTGATGCCTGGAACAGCCAGCTTGCATTGGGTATCGCACGCTCGCAAGGATGGTCGCCACACGGATCGATCATGAAAACCTTGAACGGGGGAACGAACTGGGAAATCAAACTGAGCTACAATGCTTATTTGAACAAAGTAACCTTCATCAAACTGTAAGTTGGATGTACCATCCTTTCCTGCGCGGTTGATACACAACAGGAATAAGGACTGCGCCGATCCGCTGATCGGCCAATATTTCATTTATATGAAAAAGCTGATTTTAATAGTTGAAGGATCACAATCTTGCCAATAATAGACTGATTTGTAAGGGGGGATTAATGGGAATCAGTTACTGAGAAAATAGTTAATGGAAAATGGTTATTCGTTAATCGTTAATCGTTGTTGGTTAATCGTTCAAGGTTCAATTCATGGTTCAAAGTTCAAGAGATGAGTGCGAGCGAAGGTGATGTACGCAAGTGTGTCTTTTACTTCCAGAGGAAGATATATGATACCAACTGCTGAATACTTAGAAAAAAGGAATAATTTTGAATTTTCAATATCCTCTGAATCTGAATAAGCAAAAAACCACTATAAATGAAAGTAGTAGCCATTAACGGAAGTCCGAAAAAAGAAGGAAATACTTACCATGCCTTGAGGATGGTAGGTACGCAACTGGAAGAAAACGGTATTGATTTTGAAATCATCCATATTGGAAATAAAGAGGTAAGAGGTTGCCTGGCATGTGGTAACTGTGCGAAAAATAAAGATGAAAAGTGCACTACTACCGGCGATAATCTTAACGAATGGATACAAAGCATGAAGAATGCCGATGGTATAATACTCGCTTCCCCGGTTTATTATGCGGGTATTGCGGGAACCATGAAATGCTTTCTCGACAGGGCTTTCTATGTTTCGGGCAGTAACGGGGGATTATTCCGGCATAAAGTAGGAGCTGCGGTGGTTGCTGTACGCCGCACCGGAGGATCGGTAACTTTCGATAGCCTGAATCATTATCTCACTTATTCCGAAATGATATTAGCCACTTCCAGTTACTGGAACATTATTCATGGAAGGACGCCCGGTGAGGTGGAACAAGACTATGAAGGTGCACAGATAATGACCGTGCTTGGTAACAATATGGCCTGGTTGCTCAAGATGCGTGACCAAAGCAGAGATACATTACCGGCACCAGCCGCAGTGAAGAAAGTAATGACAAGTTTTATCAGATAAGTTTTTAAGAAAATTCTAAGCAAGGGCAATATGTAGAAGAATAATTAATGACACTATTTATTGCCAGGCGGTAACCATTATCCAGGAATAATGTTTTTGCGATATTCCATGAGAAATACCTATAAAACGGAAAAACGTATGAAGCGGATTCCTGGTGCGAGATAATGGTAAGCAGAAATACCAGGAGCGCAATAACCCAAGATGTAAAAGGGATAATGTAGATTGATTGAGAATTTTACATTGACAAAGCAGGAAATACAATAAGCATATTATACCGGCACGGATTACAAATCCGCTCCAACAGGCAGGCTACCCAACTTGTTATACCGGTGGTTTCCATATCAAGCGCATAGTTTGCCTATAGTTCCGTAACCAATGTAGTATCAATTTCACAGTCACTTCGGTCTTCCGACTCCGGTCTTCTCACCTTCTAAAACCAATTCCATTCAATTCGTGGCAGAACCAAACAATAAATATAGACACAACACGAAATGCTAATCGTACGGCCCCGTCAGCAAATACTTACAGTGTGCGTTTCTTGCGATTCAACTTAGCCTATCGAATATCTTTGTTCGAAGAATATTGTTTTAAAATCATATACTGGCTTGAATTTGCTTTAATTTGCAAGAGTGAAAATCAATTGTAAATTTGTTCTGCTACTCTCTCCTGGCCGG
>CAIXAQ010000958.1 GCA_903917425.1 uncultured Bacteroidales bacterium | reverse complement strand
TTTTCCTTTCGTATGCGCAAGTATGGCGTGCCAATATCAGGGAAAAAGAAACCATGCGCCGCCTGAAGGAAGATGTTCACTCACCGGGTGATGCACGTGTAAATGCCATCGTTTATAATATTCCTGCATTTTACACTGCATTTAATATTCAACCAGCGGATAAAAGATATATTGCACCCGAAAACAGGGCAAATATCTGGTAGAACCCGATTGGAATTGAATGGTTTGAATTAATTGGTTGGAAATAGTAGAGGCGCAATGCATTGCGCCTCTACATTACCAAAATAAATAAATTTTCATGAAAAACAGGTACAAAATCCTCATACATCTCCTGTTCTGGATTTATATGCTGAACCAGGCATTTTTTCCTGTGTATCTCAATAAAATTGATACCAAGTACCTTCAGGACTATATTTACCTGAAAGACATTTTTATCACAACCCTGCTCAATATTTTTGTTTTCTATACCATTTATTACATCATTCCTAATTTTCTGAAGTTCAGCCACAAATGGTACGTTTTTCCATTTATCATACTGTTAGCCTTTCTATTATCTGCCATCAGGCTTCCAATTGAAATTGCTTATTGGAAGTACATTATTAAAATGCCGGCAAGCGAACTTCAGTTTCAATACGAATGGTTTTGGGCTACCCTCAAATATACAGTCATAATCAGTATTTATGCCATGCTCATACGTTTCAGCATCGACTGGTTCGAGTCGCAAAAATACAAGGATGAACTTATTAAACAACAGCAGGCCAGCGAAATAGCTTTATTGCGATCGCAGGTGAATCCACATTTCCTTTTCAATACTTTGAATAATATTTATTCGCTCGTATATAACAAATCTGACGAAGCGCCGGAAGCCGTAATGAAACTTTCGAGTATCATGCGGTATATGCTCTATGATTCGAATGCCGATTTTGTACCCATCATAAAAGAGATTGAATACCTCAGTAGTTTTATCGAATTGCAGCAGTTGCGGATCACCCAGAAAGGTTTTGTGGAGATCAAAGTGTTCGGATCGATGGAAAACCTTACTATTGCACCCATGTTGCTGATTCCTTTTGTGGAAAATGCGTTTAAACATGGCGAAAAAAATCATGAACCCGGAATTATCATTCATCTTAACCTCAACGAAGGTAAATTGGTGTTTTCGGTCGAAAATTTCGTAAAAAGCATTCATCCGGCCACTACGGAAGAATCCGGCGGTTTTGGCCTTCACAATATCAAGCGCAGGCTTGGTTTGTTGTACCCCGGGAGGCATGAACTGAAGATTGGTACGGACGGGGAAAAGCATAAAATCGAACTGACAATTATAAACTGATATGAACATCAATTGTATTGCCGTCGACGATGAGCCCCTGGCTCTCGATATTATAAAAGCGTATTGTGCAAAAATTCCATTCCTGCATTTAGCCGGAACGTTCAGCAATGCTATTGATACCCTGGAATACTTGCGCCATAATACGGTTGACCTGATGTTTTTGGATATTCAGATGGATGAACTTACCGGGATACAATTACTTAATTCGTTGAACAATAAGCCTTTCGTTATATTTACGACGGCCTACGATCAGTATGCCATTCAGGGATTTGATCTTGATGTGCTCGATTATATGCTGAAACCAATTTCGTTCGAACGTTTTGTGAAAGGTGCCAACAAAGCTCTCGAGCAAATACAGAAAAAGCCCAACCTGAATGCATCAGAGAAGCAGGAAAAACAGGCAGTTTCAAAACCCAACACATTCTTTTTCGTCAAAACCGAAACCCGGATCGAAAAAGTAATAGCTTCAGAAGTGCTTTATGTAGAAGGCATGGGCGACTATTGGCGCATTGTTACAAAATCACGCCGCATAATGACCCTTATGAATGCCAGAGGAATTGAAGAAATACTGCACGAGCCTGAATTCTGCCGGGTTCACAAGTCGTTTTTCGTGGCAATTGATAAAATTGAATTCGTTGAACGCAAACAGATTAAAATCGGTGAATTGCTGATCCCTATAAGCGAAACCTACCAGAAAAATTTCTTTGATCTGATCGAGAAGCACAAAATGATGTGAGATGTTAAATATGATTTCGGATTGCGGATTTCGGATTGCGGATTTGCGATTTTCTAATAACAAATAACGATTAACCATTTTCCATTAACCATTTTCTATTCCCAACTTTCTTCACAAAAAGCTGAGCCGCTTCATACTTCACCACTTCCACGAGTTCATCTTTATCAATATAACCGGTCAGGGCGGTTGCATCGTACAACATTCCATCAATTATTATTTTGCCCGCAGGCCTGAGCATGGTATTTGCGATTCCTGTTTTTCCGGTAAAATCAGGATAGGAAGCATCTGCAGAAGTAAATCCTTCCTCTTTTTTTTGAGTAGCAACAAGAGCAAGATCTCCAAAAAAGGTTTTTCCAGCGAACAGTTTCCTCGTCAAATAAAGAGAGCCGATAATCGAAATAAAGAATGCAATCACAACTATAAAGAATGCTTCGCTTAATTTTGCTAATGCACTTGGGCTGAATTCAAAATAAATATTATCAATCATGGCCAGGGTAAGTCCCATCAGCATCATGAAAATTCCCAGAATTCCTGTTATGCCAAACCCGGGTATGGCAAAGATTTCGACTGCCAGAAGAATTACTCCGAGAATGAAAACAATAATTTCCCAGTTGGCTGCCAGTCCTTCCAGGTAGTGAGGCGCAAAATAAAAAAGTGCTGCAATAATTGCAATCAAAATAGGGAAAGCGGCTCCGGGTGACTGAAATTCAAAGTATATTCCGGCCACGATTATTATAATAAGAATGCCGGCAACTACAGGCGAAATCAGGAAACTTATCAACTTGTCAGTCGTAGTAAGTTGCTGTTCATGAATCGTATAGTTTACAATCCCGGCTTTCTTGATAACTTCAGCAATGTTTTCGGCCATAGCATTACAGTATCCATGTTTCAATGCTTCCTGTGCCGTAAACGTAACCACTTGTCCCGAATCGTTAACCCCTTCCACATGAATGCGCGGGTCGACCATAGCCTGAGCAATATCAGGGTTTCGCCCGGTAGCCTGTGCGGTGCTTCGCATAAGGGCTCGCATATACGATTGGTATTTATCGGGCAACTGTTCGCCGGTTTGATTCACTACCGTGGCAGCCCCGATATTCGCGCCTTCCCGCATATAAATACTATCGCAAGCAATCGATATAAGTGCACCGGCAGAAGCGGCATTGTTATCGATAAAAACCCAAACCGGAATTTTGGTGTTTAAAATAGCCGTGCGGACGGAATCGGCGGATTCAAGTAACCCTCCGTAGGTGTTCATATGAATGAGAATAATGTCAGCCTTGATGGCAGCAGCTTCGGTAAGGGCTTTTTTTGTTTTAAACCAAACCGGTTTTCCAATCTCATCACTTATTTTGAATGTGTAAACCAGTTTTTTCCTTTCGGGTGGTTTTTGAGCCTGAAGACAGGTAACCGTAAGCAGTGATAAAAGGAATAGTATAGTGATCATCCGTAAAAAATAGATTCTAGTCATGGTTGTTCTTTATGAGAATTCACAAATTTAATAAGTATTAGCAAGGAAATTATAGAAACCGCTAAATTCATTTGCACTCCATAGCAGTTTATATCCCGGCACTATACTGTATTTTAGTTACAGGATAAATGCTTTTTCTGAGATTATCTTTTGAACCGGCATCAGCATTCAGCAGATTTTCGAAAAGAGTAATTATGCCTTTTTTATCGGTTTCAATGTCAGTTTTAGTTTTAATATCTCTTAAATCGATCAGGAAAGTGGAGAAGAAATTCGAAAAATC
>CAIXAQ010000957.1 GCA_903917425.1 uncultured Bacteroidales bacterium | reverse complement strand
GGTATGATATCGAAAAGATCACCAAAGACCGTCTTTACACCATTTCCAGGAAACTGTATTCCGAAAAAGAAGCACTGGAGCAACACCTATCGCTTCGTACCAACGAATTGTTCGATATAGAGGACAAAATCATGCTTTACGACCTGACCAACACCTATTTCGAAGGCAGAAAAGAAGGTAGCACATTGGCTCAATATGGCCGCAGCAAAGAAAAGCGAAGCGATGCAAAACTGGTTGTGCTGGCCCTGGTGGTTAATCCGGAAGGGTTTATCAAATACTCTTCCATCCTGGAAGGAAATATGGCCGATCCCAAAACCCTGGAGGGAATGATTACCAAGCTACGGATCAAAACATCTTCTTCGGCCCAAAAAGCTCTTGTGGTAATAGATGCAGGCATTGCCACCGATAGCAATCTGGTTATGATAAAAGAAAAGGGCTATGATTATATGTGCGTCAGCCTATCGAGTCTGAAAAACTACATTGTTGAAGCAGGGGCAACAACCCTTACTGTTACCGACAACAAGAAACAAAAGATAGAACTGTGTCGTGTAAAATCGGATCGCAATACAGATTATTACCTCAAAGTGGAAAGCCACTCAAAAGAACTGAAAGAACGTTCGATGAACGAGCAGTTTCGCTCCCGTTTTGAAGCTGGCCTGCAGATAATAGCTGACAGTTTAACAAAGAAAGGTGGCGTAAAACAGGAAGATAAAGTGTACATGAACGCATGGGTCGGTTAAAACAGAAATACCCATCCATTCACCGCTATTTTGATATCGAAGTAGAAGTAAAAGAGGTTGGTGAACCCAAGCGAAAAAAGAAGGGAACTCCAGCGACTCAGCCAAAAGGCAGGATAATAACGGCCATCAAATGGGCCATCAAAGAGGGTGTTGATATCAATGCCCGAAGCGGTGTCTATTTTCTTCGCACATCGTTAACTGCCGATTCAGAGGCTGTTTTATGGCAATTTTACAATAGCATACGCGAGATTGAGGCTACCTTTAGGGTACTCAAGACGGATCTTGACCTACGCCCCATTTATCACCAGAAAGATGAAAATACTATGGCTCACTTGCACCTGGGCTTACTGGCGTATTGGTTGGTAAATAGTATACGGTATCAGTTAAAAAAGGAAGGAATGCACAGCGGATGGCGGGAAATCGTGCGCACCATGAACACTCAAAAAGCCGTAACAACTTTAGCTCAAAATGTACATGATGAAGTTATTATGATCCGCCGTTGCTCGGAGCCAAACCCAAATGTACGAAAAGTGTACGACGCCTTGATATATAAATACGCACCTTTCGTAAAACGAAAATCTGAAGTACACAAATCCGCACTCAACGATTGCCAATTCATTGATCGGCAATTGTTTTTTTCGGATTAGCTGCAAAACAGGTTAAGATTTGCTAGTACCAAGCCAGGCTTTCCCAACGTCTGATTTTGTGATGTTAATGCAGAGCAAGCTGGAAAGAGCAAAGATTCAGGAATTGGTTGATCAACGAACAGAGGATTTGGGATTTGAGATCTCGGATTACGTTTTGAATATTTCTTCAACATCCTGTTCGGTAATTTCATTACGGGTAAAAACAACGCGGTTTATTTCACGGATGGTGGCTTCAGGGAGTTTGTGAAGGTTTTCCACATCCAGTTTAATTGTGTTTTTAGTATTCTGAATCAGAATATAAAAAGACTGTTTTTCCATTCGTTTCGGATCTTCAAGGTCGGTAGGCGGTTTGCCGATAGCTTTTAAAAGGTTTTGATGTTCCAGAGCAATAATTTTTCTTGCTGCAAGTGAGTTGTCATTGTTGCATCTGGTGATGTTTGCAACTATACTATTGATAATCCAGGTACGCCAGAAATCGTAATTGAAAGTATGAAAAGTTTTAAACAGGCAAACTGTAAGATGCATATCATTGTAAGCCGTCTTACTAACAATATCAGGGTATTTTGCCCGGTGCAATGAAATTGCCGTTTTTTGTAAAGGATTTTTATCCAGGATTTTAGCAAGGGAGATAACACGATCTAACAAGTATTGTTGGCGGGCGGAGAGAGGCGAAGAGTCTGGGTCGAGGATGTACCCTTTAATAAGTTCGTAGTTGGCTTCTTCAATTGCGAATGTGCTCATGGGATTGAGGGGTTTATGTGATGATGTGTTAATGTGCTAATGCGATAATGTATGAAATGGGAAAAATGGCTGAGTAGGAATTTGAAGACAATCGTACCAAAAATTAGGATTTGTTAATTCTTGAACTCTTTCGGAAAGGATGATTCCAGAATTTGTTTCAGAAGCTGTAACCGATTGAGAAAGTGTATAAAAACAGTATTCCCGTTGTATTTGCGAAGAGTTACCAGGTGATCAGAAATGAAACCGGGCAGGTTGAGAATGACTGTACACTGGTTCAGGCGGATAGGAGGATCTGGAAGTTG
>CAIXAQ010000956.1 GCA_903917425.1 uncultured Bacteroidales bacterium | reverse complement strand
TTTTTCAATCACAAAGCAAGCCCTTACAACACGAGTGTTGTGGTAGTTGTGGTAGTGGTTGTTATGTTTTTTGTTCTTTTCATGGTTTGTATTGGCAAATGTACATATAATATTTTAATATGCACCTGAATATTTCTGCCCTGTACCCGGATTCTCCTTATAAATTGTTTCAGGTTTTTACTAATTCCTGGCTTATTAACGGATCATTTGTTTTTGTTAGATTCAGCCAGGTAATTTTCCTGCTAATGCAAGTACAAATCAGCAGTTATCCTGAAATAAACTCATCTGTATCGGTTTGACCGAAGGTATGGGAGCAACAACCTGATTGTTTACGACCATCTCACCGGTAATATGATACACCCTGGATTCCTTATGACGGGATGCAATTGCAATACGGGTATTTCCCGCGTGACGCACAAATAAATCCTCAACCAACCTTGGATTGTTATTGTCCTGCGAAAGATGCGAAAGCAACAAATGGCTCATAAATTCCGCTTTATGAGTAGTAAAAAGTTCCAGCGACTGATGGTTGGATAAATGCCCGTGGTCGCTGCGGATCCGGTCTTTTAGAAACAACGGATAATGGCCTTTGTCCAACATTTCTTCATCATAATTGGCTTCAAGAAAGGCAGCATGACATTTCCCGAAATTTTGTATTACATGATCGCAAACTGAACCAAGATCAGTTAAAACACCTATGGTTACACCATTGCCTGTGACCGTAAAGCTATGAGGATCAGAGGCATCATGAAGTTTTGGAAACGCATTTACTGAAAGTGCCCCGAATTGAACAGGGGCGTAGGCCTCAAAATGCCTGAGCAGGTCACCGTGAATCTGAAGCTTGCTTTTTTTATACGTACCGGCTGAAATATAGACCGGAATTTTATATTTCCGGGCAATTACTTCCACTCCACGGGTATGATCCGTATGCTCATGTGTAATAAAAACGGCCTTTATTTTTTGAAATACTAACCCAAGATTCGACAAGCGGTTTTCGGTTTCCCGGCAGGTGAGGCCTGCATCAACAAGCACAGCTTCCTGCCTGTTGCCAATATAATAGCAGTTCCCGTTGCTTCCGGAATTTAGTGACGCGATAATTAGAGACATAAGCAGGCAAAGAAACCAAATTTACTGAAACCAACGGCATTTGTTCATAAAAAAGGCTCCGATTTTATTTTGTAAAAGAAAGAATCGTCAGATGTAATGAGCATTAGATAACAAATCAAAGTTCCAAATTCAAAATTCAAAATTCAAAATTCAAAAAACGGAATCAAATAGAGATTTGGCTCCGGGGATTTAGAATTTAGAATTGGAACCAGGAAAATTATTTTCAGATCTACTGTTGTGGCTGAGTAATAGTGCTGGTCGCATCGCACAAAGTTGGGCATGGACCTGAACCCAATAGACTTGAGCGGTATATGGATGTGGTTACATCCTGACCTGAACTGTTTACACCTACTACGATCCCGGCACTCCCCGTGGCTGTTCTGCCAATATAAATGCGGTATCCGGTAAGGTTAGGATTTTCTGCTGCCAGGCTGTTTAATAAAGATAATTGTTCCTTGTTCACTGCGAAGCCTTTTATCACCTCATTCAAAGGGGCAGCCTTATCAGAATAATTTTTATATAACATCTGTGCTTCCAGCACCGTAATTTTGCTCATTTCGGGTGATGATACCGGTGCGGTTCCTGCATTTGTAAAGGCAAACAACCCTATTGCCGACAGCCCGACAATGATTCCCGAAATAAAGGTAACGGCCATTAATCTAAGTTGGTTTTTTTTCATGATCGTCTTTTGTTTTTGGTTGAACATAATATGGTTATTATTAGTTTATTAAGCAGGATATTTAACTGCTAAAAACAAATTAATAACATCCGGCAATGAAGAATGTTCAAAATACTTGCAGCCTTGCAAATGTAATCCCAGTTAGAAATATATTTTTATGTATTGTCCTGCTTTGGCTATCTTTTGAAGCAACAGCCCAGCTAAAGCCTCAGAACTACATCAATAAGCTCACGTTGGAAGTGAAGTCAGCTAAAACCGATAGCATTAAAATCGGGAAATTCGCGGAGCTGGCATTTTATTATACCGATTTCCTGGGAGACAAGTTGATAGCCGATAGCATGAGCCAGCAGGGAGTTGACCTGGCAGAAGCCAGTTACAGGCCCGATCTTGTGCTGCTCGCCTATAATCTATACCTCGAAAGCAATGACTTAGGAATGTTTTACCAGAAATCGCTGAATTATGCGCTTGAAGCAGTTAAACTGAGCAAACTGGAAAATCGCCCTGCACTTGAGTGGCGTTCGTGCGAAAACCTGGTAAAAGTTTACCTGGCAGGATACAATTACGATAAAGCACTTGGAAGCAGCTATCAGGCTCTGGCCCAGGCTGATGCCATGGATATTGAACAATTGAAAGCCGAAAGTTACCTGTTAATCGGGCAGAGCCTTGAAGGCAACAACCAGAAAATTGAAGCTTTCCGGAACTATCTGAACGCATGTTCGTTGGCCGAAAAAATAAGCAAGCCGATATTGTTGAAGAAATGTTATTCGATTTTATCAGCTTTTTACAACCAGAATAAACTTTTCGACAAAGCCATCGTTTACAAACTCCGGCAGATGGACCTGGTTACTAAATCACAGCCTGTTGATTCGGTTGAACTTATGTGGGCTAAGCATGATTTTCAGACCATCAGTATTAATTCGAATAATAATAAGCTGAACACGGAAAGCATGCAGGAAGTACTCGACTTTGCGAACCGCCACGATGCCATACGACTTAAAAACTTTGAAATCACTTTATACCGTACCCATCTGATCAAAGCCGATAAAATTTCGCAGTTGTACGATCTTTACAATAAAAAATTCCCCTCGGAATTAGTGCGGCTTTCCACTGAAAATCCATCCTTATATTTCAGGCTGAAGGCTTATTTTAGTGAATATAAAAACAAACCCGATTCAGCCTATTATTACCTGAACTGTGCCGAAAAATTAATACATGACGACCCGAACAAAATTCTCAGGGCGAATTTTCACCAGCGTTTTGGACAATTCCTGGTAAGGCAGGGGAAAATGAAGGAAGCCATTGGAAAATACCTCGAAGCCTACAACCTGGCTCACGAAGCCTCTTATTTTGAATATATGCTCAGTTCATCCAGCAGCCTGAAAACATTGTATGCCAGCCTTGGCGACTTTAAAAATGCTTATACCTATTCGGATTTAAACCGTATGCTGACCGATAGCATAAACATGCTCTCGCAAAATGACCAGCTGCTCTTGCTGGAAATCGATCACGAATCGCGGCAGCGCGAACTTGCAGCAGAGCAGGACCGGGAACAAACGCACCGCAGGCACAATATTCAATACACAGCCATCACTATCATCATCCTTTCATCGTTTGTATTGCTTCTGATGCTTGGTAGCCTGAAAGTGCCTTCATGGACTATTAAAATGCTCGGATTTTTCTCTTTTATCCTCTTTTTTGAGTTTATAATTATGATTGCCGACCATAAGATTTATGAAATCACTGCCAATGAACCCTGGAAAATTTTACTGATAAAAATAGGGCTTATAGCCTTCCTGCTGCCTTTCCATCACTGGATTGAAAAAAAGGTAATTCATCTCCTGATCAACAAAAAGCTGCTAAAAATTCCGCAGTTTTCGCTTCGCGATATCCTTGGTAAACAAAAGTTGAAAAAGGAACAGGCATGAAAAAGGATATACTTTGTAATGCAGACCGGGAAAATCACAGTATTTATCACAACTTAACATCGCGGACAGTATCTTTGCGGCATAAGTCAAATCGGGATGGATAAAACATTGAAAAAAGAAGTATTTGCAGTTACCGGGATGTCGTGTGCCGTTTGTGCCGGCAGTGTCGAAAGCATGATAAGTTCACTCGCCGGAGTTACCAGTGCTTCAGTTAATTATGCCGGCGCAAATGTTTATGTCGTCTATAATCCCGAAATAACAACACCGGAAAAATTTGTCAAGTCTGTACAATCTATAGGGTACGATCTGATCATTGAAGAAGAGGACCTGAGCGAAAAACTGGCGGAAATTGAGCTTAAGCATCTCCAGGAGCTTAAGAGAAAGCTATTCACAGCCTTCCTGTTTACAACTCCCGTTTTTATACTGTCCATGTTCCACTTTATCCACTTTGCTTATATGCATTGGATTCTTATGGGTTTTTCACTTCCGGTGATCCTCTTCTCAGGTTCCGGATTTTATGCCAATGCTTGGAAACAGGCAAAGTACCGTATGGTTAATATGGATACTCTTGTAGCGTTGAGTACAGGCATTGCCTTTATTTTCAGCGTTATCAATACTATTTTCCCTGAATTATTCATTCGGGCTGGTTTGCAACCCCATGTTTATTTCGAGTCGGCCACGGTTATTATTACGTTCATCCTTGCCGGAAAGTTTATGGAAGAACGATCGAAAAGCAAAGCATCATCCGTAATCCGTAACCTTATGGGTCTGCAACCCAAAAACCTGACCATTCAAAGGGACGGAATTGAAATGGAAGTACCTTTAGTGATGGTTGTTCCCGGCGACCAGGTTATGGTACGTCCCGGTGACCGGATTGCAGTGGATGGAATTGTTGACAGCGGGAATTCCTATGTAGATGAAAGCATGATTTCCGGTGAACCGCTTCCTGAGTTCAAAAGTGAAGGTGCTGATGTTTTTGCCGGAACCCTCAACACAAATGGAAACCTGATCATCACTGCTTCGAAAACAGGAAAAAATACCTTACTGGCTGGCATTATCGCCATGGTTAAGGAAGCTCAGTCGGCAAAACCACCGATTCAAAAACTGGCCGATAAAATTGCTTCCGTATTTGTTCCCATCGTCCTGCTTATTGCAAGCATCACATTTGTCAGCTGGTATATTTTCGGACCTGAGCCATCGCTTACGTTCGCATTCCTTACCACGATCAGTGTATTGATCATTGCATGTCCCTGTGCGCTAGGGTTAGCCACTCCTACAGCACTCATGGCCGGAATCGGAAGAGGGGCATCACATGGAATCCTGATCCGGAATGCTAACAGCCTCGAAACTGCCTGCAAAATTAACGCTGTTGTTTTTGATAAAACCGGAACTCTCACAACTGGCAAATTCATTGTTACAAAAAGCAACTGGATTAAAGATGATTTGATTTTCAAGCAGTTATTGTTTTCGATCGAAAAACGGTCGGGGCACCCGTTGGCAAATGTTATCGCTTCCCTTTTTCAGGATATGCAACTGCTACCTCTTGATAATTTTGAAGACATACCCGGAAAAGGCATCAAAGCTGTCTACCAGAGCTATAACTGCCTGGTTGGAAACAAATCACTTACCGGGGAATCCGGAATTTTTTTCCAAACCGGAACAAAGGATGACAGCTCTGTTTTTTTTACCTGTAACGATGAGTTGGTTGCCCATTTTTCTGTTGATGACACATTGCGGGATACGACATTAGATGCTGTAAATAGTCTGAAAAAAGAAGGTATCGAAGTGTTTATGCTTACCGGCGATAAGGAATCTACAGCCAGCGAAATGGCTGAAAAATCAGGAATAAGTAACTATAAAGCAAATGTTTTACCTGCTGATAAAAACCTGTTTGTAAGGGACTTGCGGCAGAAAGGCTACCAGGTTGCCATGGTAGGCGACGGAATAAATGATTCGGCAGCAATGGCTGAAGCCGACCTGGGAATTGCAATGGCCACAGGTTCGGATATTGCCATCGACAGTGCCGGAATTATACTCATGCAGAGTGATTTACGTGCTGTTGCCAAGGCAATTCGCTTGTCGAAAGCCACTGTGCATACCATCAGGCAGAACTTTTTCTGGGCATTTTTTTACAACATTATTGCCATTCCGGTTGCCGCCGGGGTGTTATATTCCTCGCTGGGATTCCTGTTAAGCCCTATGATTGCCGGTGCTGCCATGGCCATGAGTTCGGTCACAGTTGTGTTGAACAGCCTGCGACTTAAAAGGGTTAATTTATAGCTGGAAATGAGTTCATTAGAAATAAAATTGAGAAATACCCGAATTGAATGAGATTAGTCTTTCTTTGGTCGGAAGACAGAAGTCAGAAGACAGAAGTGTTTGCTAACTTGATATTACATTCATTAAGGTTACTTCCGACACCTGACTTCCGAATATAATTTTCTCACTAAATTAACAGCATAACTAAAATTGATAAAAAAACTGATATGGAAAAATTACGATTCAAAACAAGTCTTAAATGTGGTGGTTGTGTGAAGGCGGTTACGCCCGGTCTTGATAATTTGGAAGGCATTGCAAACTGGAAAGTTGATCTCGAAAGCCCTGATAAAGTAATAGAGGTCGAATCAACAGAAGATATATCCGAACTGGTTATAGAAAGCGTAAAAAAAGCCGGCTTTCAGATCAGCCGGCTTTAAAAATCAGATTATTAAGAGGTTATCCTAACCTTTTAGCGATCAGGTCCCAATCTACTATCTGCCAGAAAGCAGTTACATAATCGGGTCTACGGTTCTGAAAATCGAGGTAGTATGCATGTTCCCATACATCGCATGTGAGGATTGGTTTTAACTGGTCGCGCATAGGATTTGCCGCATTTCCTGTAGTTACAATGGCAAGTTTATCTTCGGCATTGATTACGAGCCATGCCCAGCCTGAGCCAAACTGGTTTATAGCTGATTCCTGGAACCTGGTTTTAAAAGCCTCTAACGAACCAAAATCGCGATTAATCATTTCGAGCAGTTTACCTGACGGAACGGTTCCGCGCTGAGCCGAAAAGCCTTCCCAATAAAAAGTGTGATTCCAAACCTGGGCGGCGTTGTTAAAGATTCCGCCTTCGGCTTTCAGAATAATTTCTTCGAGTGTCGAATTCTCGAAGGCGGTGCCCGGCACGAGGCTATTGAGCTTTGTTACATAGGTCTGATGGTGTTTGCCATAATGAAATTCGATGGTACGTGCGCTGATTACCGGCTCGAGAGCGTCGGGCGCAAATGGCAGGGATGGAAGTTGAAAAGTCATGGTTTTTGTTTTTTTGGGGTTTGTATTAATTGTGAATTATGCAATGAATAATGCAAATCTATATCGGCAGGTCGCCTCTTAAGTGCGATTCTTTCTCTTATACATTCCATTAGTTGAGTCTGGTTTTCATTTATTTAACGGGTAAAAGTTATTGAATAAGAAGATTTATTCCCCTTTTCATCCTCCAGGAAAAGCTTGAACGTATTCTTGCCCGGAACAGCCACCTGGTCAAAATGATAGACCATAAGTTTATTTTTCGGATCCCATTCCACCAATGCCCACTTGCCGTCCACCTCCGCCCTGTAAGTGCTGATTCCTGAAAAATTATCGGATACTGTGAATTTCAGGCTCGTTTTACTCTTGTTATTTTCCGGCCAACTCTTGATTGAAGGGGCAACTGTATCGATAACAATGGCATAACCATCGAAAATATTTGCAGTAGTTATAATATACCCGTTTTCATAACTTCCACCTGCCGGGTTTCGTTTTCCATCCCTGTCAATGCGAACAAGCAATGCCTTTGACCGAAGGCGCTGGGGCAGATCCGTTGCTTTTACCGAAA
>CAIXAQ010000955.1 GCA_903917425.1 uncultured Bacteroidales bacterium | reverse complement strand
TAATCTTTCAAATTCATTAAGTTTGGCAGGATAATCCTTCAGGAAAAACCTGATCTTTTCCCAGGCTTTTGCGCTGAAATTACGCTCGAAGCCGCCGATCCTGCCCATGTTGGTAGTCAGACGCGATCCGCAAATTTCCTCGTAAATCTCGTAGATGAATTCCCTGTTCTGAAAAATATAGGTGAACCCGGTAAGCGCTCCGCTATCAACACCAATTACGCTGTTGCAAATCAAATGATCGGCTATGCGGGCAAGTTCCATAACAATAATCCGGAGGTAGTCGACACGTTTTGGTGTTTGAATCCCAAGCAATTTCTCAACTGTCATATGCCAGCCCATATTATTGAGTGGAGCAGAACAGTAATTCAACCTGTCGGTTAAAGGAGTAACCTGGTAAAAAGGCCTGCGTTCGGCTATTTTCTCGAATGCACGGTGAATGTAGCCAATTGTCTGCTCGGTACTTACAATAAATTCACCATCCATCAGCATCACGTTCTGGAAAACGCCATGCGTAGCCGGATGAGTCGGGCCAACATTCAGCGTATTGTACTCCTTCGGCTCTTCCGTTTTAACGAAATCTCGTACCCAATAATCCGAATCCAGTTCTTTTGCCATGTATTTTTTGGTATTCTATTCTTATCGTCTAGTTTAATGATGCTATTCAGGTTTTAGATCTTGCGTCACTAGTTACTGGTTTCTGGTTACTGGTTTCTATTTCCAATTCATAACTCATAACTTATAACTCATAACCAATAACTCACCGCCCAAACATCCCGTCATCTTTATCCTCCCTAGTCTGATCCTCGAGCGGGAAATCTTTTCGCATCGGGAATCCGACAAAATCGTCAACATTCAGAATGCGAACAAGGTTGGGATGACCTTCGAATTGTATGCCAAAAAATTCAAAAGCCTCACGCTCCATCCAGTTGGCTGAAGGCCATATAGTAGTTGCTGTTGGAATTTTTGGATCATCAATGTTTGTAACCGTCTTAATTCGTATCCTATGATTGTTAACAAAACTATGCAGGTGATATACCACTCCAAGTTGTTCTTTTTCAGGATAATGCATTCCGCAAAGTGTCGTCAGGAAATTATACTGCAACTCATTATTATCACGTAGGAAAAGCAGAATATCCGGTACAGATTCTTTCCTTATCGTAATACAAAACATATCCGCAAGCAATTCACCCGATTGAATTGCATCGTTAAATCGAACTTTTAGTTTACTGACAACTAACTGGTTTCTCTCTGGATTGAACTGGTACACTAATTTTTGTTTTGGAATTGGAATGAAAACGGGAAAATCAAATTTACATATTTACTGGTTATCAAAAACCGAATATGCACTAAGTTTATTCCATATTATATTTTTTCATTAAATCTTCGTATTCTTTTGAGCTTCTTCTTCGTAACGATTCGTTACCAACAAGTTCCTGTATTTTTATAATGCCGTCGATAATTTGTTCCGGCCGGGGAGGGCAACCAGGCACATAAACATCAACCGGAATAACACGGTCAATACCTTGCAATACGCTGTATGTATCAAATATCCCACCACTCGATGC
Source organism: uncultured Bacteroidales bacterium (assembly GCA_903917425.1). Classification (GTDB taxonomy): domain Bacteria; phylum Bacteroidota; class Bacteroidia; order Bacteroidales; family UBA4417; genus UBA4417. The sequence continues at coordinate 1,954 of CAIXAQ010000955.1, read as the reverse complement.
GCAGGCACCAACGGCAATAACCCATTTTGGCTCAGCCATCTGTATATAAATTTCACGCAAGACTGGACCCATTTTTTTAGCCACGGTTCCCATAACCATCAACAGGTCGCTCTGCCGTGGCGAAAAGCTTAACCGCTCTGATCCAAAACGAGCCAGGTCGTAATGCGATGCCATGGTAGCCATGAATTCAATTCCGCAGCAGGAAGTAGCAAAAGGCAGTGGCCACAAGGAATTTTTACGCGCTAGTCCAACCGCTTTTTCGAGCGAAGTGGCAAAAAATCCTTGCCCTGAAATTCCATCAGGCGTTTCTGCAATTGTTGGTTTAATTATTTGATTTTCTGACATGAACGAGTTATTTACAGCTTTCATTATCGTTTATCCCATTTTAATGCACCTTTAAGGATTATATAAACAAACCCGGCCAGGACAAGCGCCATAAATAAAAGCATTTCGGTAAAACCATCTTTACCCAGAGCCCTTAAATTGACTGCCCAGGGATACATAAAAATAACCTCAACATCGAAAAGAACAAAGAGTATAGCAATGAGAAAATATTTTACTGAAAACGGGCTGCGTGCGTTTCCCATGCCTTCGATGCCGCATTCGAAATTTTCAAGTTTGGCTTTCGATGAGCGTTTGGGCCCGAGAAAATGAGTCGCCACCATGGTGGTAATCACGAATCCGAGAACAACCAGTGTTTGAAGTAATATTGGGATATAGTCTTGGGGCATTGCTTTATATTAATTGTGAAATCATTAACAATTGAAATTATTGATTGTTTTTAAATTGGTAAAAATAATCCAATACCACTTACTTAACAAATAAATAAATGAATTGCGGAAAAAGCAGATTTTTCACTCCGGATTATTGCTTTTTAGGACAAAAGCACTGGTTAACAGCGTTATTTATCAGTTTCACATTCCGCAATTTTCTCATTTCTTATTCCTTTTCATTCTTTTGACAAAAAACCTGATCATGTAAATAACGAATATCACGATCAAATAAAAGGGCCATATGGTTACCAAAAAAATCAGGAATTCTTTCATCCCGTGCCAACCATTCACTATTCCTTGCCCAATCCTGTATGTAAATTTATTTCTGGCATCGAAAGTTAAATTTACGGCATCCATCTCGATTCTTACATTAAAATCACTGTAGGCAACTTTTTTATCCAGAAGTTTGAGCTGGCTTTCTTTAATCTCGATATCTGTTCTTATTTCTTCAATTTTGGATTCAATTTCAAGCGTACTTTTCATATCAACGGCTTTCAAGAGCAAGTCAAGGTATTTCTTTTCGAGCTTTTTCTTGTTTTGTAAACGGGTAGAGTCATCCATATACTGCATTGTAATATCTTCAACTGAAAAAGATCGGGAAACTATGTTCATTCCTGAAGAATCGACCATTTTCAAAAAAACATCAAAATCAGAGGCCTGAACATCAAGTCCGATTTCATAAAAAGTGGTAAATTCGCTCTTAACCAGGTTTTCGCTGTTAATATTGCCGTTACACGACTTAACAAAGCCATATAACAATGTTTTTGTTGCTTCAATGGAATTGGATGAAATGGTAAGTTCTCCCTTTTTTACCAGTTTAGGGTTATATGAATTCTGCTTCGGATTAAAAGTCCCCGGAGGTGGTGGCGGAGGAACAGATTCATTTACTCCGGTCATATCCAGAAACTCAGCACTGACATTACTTTCCAGGTTTCGCTGGTTGCGCGAACAGGAAGAATTGAGAATAAAAATTATCAACAGTAGGCTAAGCCGGAGAAAAGCGTTAATTCGTTTCATATAATATTGATATTTACCATTTTAAATATAGGTAGCACTGGCGATTCACCTACAGTTGCATAGCACAAACCAGTCAAATTTCTAAAAACCTTAAAACTAGGAATTGTGCCATTTGAGGTTGCTAGGAACAAACTGAATAATGTGCGAATAATGTGACAATTGCG
>CAIXAQ010000954.1 GCA_903917425.1 uncultured Bacteroidales bacterium | reverse complement strand
TCCCTTCCCGTGGTTGTATAAAACCTCCCACCACCCAACACTAAAAAACGCCCCAACCAATCCGGCCGGGGGCGTTTTTGCACAGGCAATCAATCAGACAATTTTATCCATTCCCAAATCCAGTTCAAGGGCATCGCCGGCCTCAAGCACAATGTCATCGCTATATGCCTCAAAACCCTCTTTTTCGGCCAATAAGGTATATGAGTCCGGCACAGTGGTAAGCGTGTACAAGCCCTGTGCATCGGCAGTTGCAGCTAGGCTGCTGCCCTCTATCATTACTTTGGCACCAGCAATTCCGGCTTCGGTTTCGGTATCATACACTTTTCCGTTAATGCTTGCTGTAGTGGTGCTGCCGGTGGTGGTGTTGCCCGCTTTTTTGCCATGCCCCAAATCGACAATTACCCTTGCCGAGGTATATTTGGTGTAAAATTCGGGATTAGCGGCGCGGAATATTACCACCAGGTTATCCAACTTGTCCTTTATCAGCAGATCCGTTTCTTTAAACAGCAAACGCATGGCAAGCCTTGCAGCCACTGCCGAGCCAACGCTGTCCCTTTTGCCCGGTATGCTTTTCAGGAACGCGGTATGCAGGGCATCCAGTTCCTCAATATCGGCCTCCGTTATCAAATAAGATGCAAGCAGAGTTTTAACCGGCAGCGCAACCACAAGCAAGGCAGCAGCCATATTGTACAGTTCAATCTCCTTGGCACGGTTAAGCTGATAAGGCTTAAAATTAATGTCCTTGCGCTGTGCTACCAGGTTTTCGGCGGTACAATACGCCACCAGGCCTCCCGACACTTTCAGAATGGCGTTCTCCAATACATCCCTGCTTTGCTTTTTTACAATCGTTTGACCCGTGCTGTCGCTCAGCAGTTGGGTGCTGTAACCACCAATAGCAACAATATTGGCACTCAGGATTGTTTTTGCCGAAACCAAAGCAGGCACACCCGCCAGCAACGTTCCGTTTTCATCAAGGGTTTTTTCGATACTCAGGTACATGCGGTACTTGTTGTTTTCCGAATCAGTCATGTTTCGTTTTAATTAAGAGGTTAATACTAAAATATACTATCGCAAATCCGACTAAAGTCAATACAAAAATAACTGAAAAGTATACCAATAACATCCAAACACCTATAATTTCTTCAGTTAGTAACATCGAATATAATCATATCTCCATTGCGAAACCCCACAGTCCCATTGCGATACCTCACAACTCTATTGCGATACATCACAACTCCATTGCGAGACTTTTCAACCCCATTGCGAGACATCACAACCTCATTGCGAAACTTCACAACCACATTGCGAGACATCACAACCCCATTGCGAGACCACTCAACCTCATTGCGAGACATCAACATGACATTGAGGCAGTTCTCAGCTACATTGCGAAACTTAAATATGACATTGAAGCAGGTTTATACCTGAACCTGACAGCAGCCATCATCATCACTTTTATGACTTACTATTTGGGTTTGTATATTTTCGATATCCGGTTAGGCGGATTTCCGGTATGGGCAACGCCGAAATAAATCAGCCAGTACCTTCACGGAAGAATGAACTTTTTTATTCCACAATAAGTTCGTCAGCAAAAATCCAGCATGGCTGCCCCTTGGCTTCGTGCCAATCCGGAAGCACTTTAGGGCTTATCGCTAAAACTTTAATGTATCTCATATCAGTTTCTGCAAATTTGTTTTCGGCTGCTTTTATTTCTCTTTTCCCGGGAGAATTTGCATCAAATTTGGTAGGTGGCAGGTATTCCCATTTTTTGCCATCCATCGAATATGCGAACATCACTTCGTACGGAAAAAGCACCCAATCGGCTGGATTTTTAACGAAATTCAGTTTTATTGAACTGATGCTGGTTGTTTTTAACAGGTCGACTGTAAATTCCATATCAGCTCCTTCGTAACCCTGCCATCCTGATTTATAGGAGGTTGTACCGGTTAACCCGTCAGTCATAGCCTGGTCGCCGGTGCCGGGATATTTGAATGAGTAGGGTTTTATGATTGTAACCGGTTTACCCGAAGCTTTATGAACCAATATTTCCCGTTGGTTTACATTGCCGGCCATTTTGACGGTATCAAAGAGGGCTGCTTTTATGATTGCCGTTTTCGCCATCAAAAAAGGCTCATTGTAGGTCATCGAAGCAGCGACCGGATCGCTGCCATCGAGTGTGTACTTAATTTTCAGCCCTTTGGTTTCGCTCGATAAAACTACAAGATTTCTGTTTTGTTCGCATTTGGTTGTGATATCAACATTGAAAGAGCCTTTACTGTATTTTACACCCATGTTATCGAGGCGTTTAAACTGCTTGTCCATCCTGACAAGAAAATCGTCCCAATTCCGCAGGTTTTGCTGCGACCAAGCCACTTCAGCAAGAGCAATCGCCCTTGGAAATGCTTTATATTCAACTGCTTCCGGCGTTTTCACATATTCAGTCCACACATTTCCCTGCACACCAATAATATGTTTGGCCTGTTCCGGAGTCAGGACCGGAGGTACAGGATTGTATGAATAAACTGTTTTTAATGTGAGTCGTCCGCCGTTAGCATCGGGTTCAGTAACAGGATCACCCTGGTAGTAGTCGAAATAGCAATAATCTACAGGTGTCATGATAGCATCGTGCCCTTGTGTTGCGGCATCAATGCCGGCTTGTATGCCCCGCCAGGCCATTACCGTAGCCTCGGGGGCAAGTCCGCCTTCGAGTATTTCGTCCCAGCCGATAAGGCGGCGCTTTTTCGAAACAAGAAATTTTTCGATCCTTTTAATAAAATAACTCTGGAGTTCGGCTTCGTCTTTCAGACCTTCGGCTTTGATCCGGGCCTGGCATTTCTCGCATTTTTCCCAGCGGACTTTTGGTGCCTCATCGCCACCAATATGTATATAGGTCGATGGGAAAATATCCATGATCTCGGTCAATACATCCTGGAAAAAAATGAAAACGGAATCGTTACCGGCACAACAGATATCGTCGGAAACACCCCATTTGGTGCGTACCTCAAAAGGTCCGGATGTACAGGCAAGCGATGGATAGGCCGCCAAAGCTGCAACCGAATGCCCCGGCATTTCAATTTCGGGAATAACAGTAATGAATTTTGAAGTCGCGTAAGCCACAATTTCGCGTGCCTCATCCTGTGTATAAAAACCAGAATAGGGGCTGCTGTCGATTTCATCGGTTTTGCCAACTTGGGTTCCTTTCCGGGTCGAACCGATCTGTGTTAGTAAAGGATATTTTTTAATCTCGATACGCCAACCCTGGTCTTCAGTCAAATGCCAGTGGAAAGTGTTGATTTTATACATTGCCATCAGGTCGATGTATTTCCTGATGAATTCAACAGGAAACATGTGCCTTCCCACATCAAGATGCAAACCGCGGTAGGAAAAACGGGGCATGTCCTGTATGCTGACAACAGGTATAGAGTAGGTTTTGAGTGCTGAAGATGAATTTTGAGAATCGGGAGGTAAAAGCTGAAACAATGTCTGTAATCCGTAAAATGCGCCGTTTGCTGCCACTGACCTGATGAATATGGACTTCGGTGTTACATCAAGAGTATAACCTTCCTTGCCCAAGGTGGCATCAGCGCCTTCGGAAGTGAAAACAATAGCATTTTTCACTTTCATGCCTGGTTTATAGATGCCGATCTCAATCCCGGTTTTGACGGAGAAATTTATCCTATCGGCCAACAGTTTAGCGATTGCAAGCAATTCCGTATTGTTTTCATCAACCAGGATACGGGTGCTTTTTTGCAGGCTAAAAGTTCCTTCGCCTATGGCAATTTTCATGGGAAGCGGCACAATATCTGCCGGACCCGCATAAGTATGGTTCAATATGATTAACATCAGTATGCTGATTAACAGTAGTTTGATTGTATATTTCATGTTTGTGATATTAAAATGTGAACTATTAGACTTTTCAAAGTTAGGAAAATTCTGGCAAGATATCTTGCCGGTTATTCAAATAACAATAATGAGCGAATGCTTGTTTTAGATTGGGGAGAACTAAAATGA
>CAIXAQ010000953.1 GCA_903917425.1 uncultured Bacteroidales bacterium | reverse complement strand
TAAAACGCAGTGAATACAATCTTTCAGAAGCCGAACGCATTGGCAATTCCGGAAGCTGGGATTATGATGTGGCAACTGGTATCGCAAACTGGTCGGCAAACATGTTCCGTTTATTCGATGTTGATCCGGACATGCCCACAGAATTGGTATTCAGCCACTTTGTCGATAATCTCGTTATTCCGGATGACCGCCCGCATGTTCTTTCCATATTCCAGGATGCATTAACCGGCAAGCGACCGTATGATCTCGAATACAATACAATTAAGAAAGACGGGAGCATAAGAACCATTCATGCAGTTGCTGATACTTTACGCGATGAAAATGGGAATGCAATTCGGATGATTGGTAAAGTTGAAGACATTACCGAACACAAGCTAGCGGAAGAAAAATTAATCAGCACATTGCAAAGCCTCCAACTCTCCAACAAAGACCTGGAACAATTTGCCTATGTGGCTAACCACGACCTGCAGGAACCTTTACGCATGATTTCGAGCTACACCCAGTTGCTCGAACGTAAATACAAAGATAAATTAGACCAGGATGCCAACGAGTATATTCACTACGCTGTGGATGGAGCCATCCGCATGCAGAAACTGCTTAATGATTTACTCGAATACTCGAAAATAAAGAGCCAGTCAGAACAAAATGAGCCGGTCGACGCCTCAGCTCTTCTGGGGCAGGCTGTTGCAAACCTGAAGCAATTGATAACCGATAATACGGTCCTGGTAACCAACGATGATCTGCCGGTTATTAAGGCCGATGAAGCGCAGATGATACGGCTGTTTCAAAACCTTATCGAAAATGCCGTTAAGTTTCAAAAGAAAACGGAATTGCCCCAAATACATATCTCTTGTACCATACAGGACAACATGTACCGGTTTTCGGTTGCCGACAACGGCATAGGAATCGAAAAGCAATATCACGAAAAGGTTTTTGTTGTTTTTCAGCGTTTACATTCGGTAAAGGATTACCCCGGAACCGGCATAGGGCTATCCATTTGCAAACGTATTGTTGAGCGGCATGGAGGGAATATCTGGTTCGAATCGGAGGTAGGCGAAGGGACTACTTTTTACTTTACAATACCAAAATGAAAAAACCACGGAGACACAGAGGACACAGAGATACACAGAGAATTTCTCCGTGTACATCCATGTTCTCCGTGCCTCCGTGGTAAAAAAAAATCTGATTATGGAAAATCTGAAACTCGCCGAAATCCTTTTAATAGAAGATAATCCGGGCGATGGACGCCTTATGCAGGAGGCATTAAAAGACGGGAAGGTAAAAAACAACCTTCACATTATTGATGATGGAGTTGAGGCAACCGATTTTCTTTTTAAGAGGAATAAATATAGTAATGCCCCGCGTCCCGACCTGATCATTCTCGACCTTAACCTACCCAAAATGAACGGGCAGGAAGTTCTGGCGGAGATTAAAGCCGACCCTGGCCTGAAAAGCATACCTGTTATTGTTCTTACCATCTCCAAAGCCGAAGAAGATATTATCAGGTCGTATAATCTCCATGCCAATTGTTTTTTAAACAAGCCTATTAATCTGAATAAATTCTTTGAAGTTGTAAAATCAATTGAGGATTTCTGGCTTACCATTGTAAAACTTCCCGGATTATGAAAAATGACGAAGAAAAAACCATACTCCTTATTGAGGATAACCCAGGCGACAGCAGGTTAATAGAAGAGATGCTGAAAGAAATTGCTTCCTTTCACTATAAACTTATACTTGCCGAAACCTTGAAGGACGGGCGCGGGCAAATTTCGAAAAACAAGGTAGATATAATTTTACTCGACCTCAATTTACCCGACAGTACCGGAAAGAATACCTTCGATGCATTAATTGGCATTGATAAAAATATCCCTGTTGTTTTAATAAGCGGTCTTGAAGATTTAGCGTTATCCGTTTCACTGATACGGGAAGGAGCACAGGATTATATTAGTAAAAACAGCCTAACCAGCCAACTGCTCGAAAAATCAATTCAGTATTCAATAGAGCGGAAGAAAGCGGAACAACTCCAACTTCTTTCAAATGAAATACTGACTGTACTTAACAGCAATGATACTCTGAAAGCTATAATTGGCAGGGTAATTAAATTGATTCAACAATACACTCGTTTTTCTGCTGTAGGAATCCGGCTTAAAGATGGTCAAGATTATCCCTATTTTGATCAAAATGGTTTTACAAAAGACTTTCTTATAACAGAAAATTCGTTGATAGTTAAAGATAGTGCCGGTGGAATATGCCGGGATAAAGAAGGAAACGTGAAGTTGGAATGTATCTGCGGTTTGGTTATTTCAGGAGGAAAGAGCCCTGTATTAAATGAATCAGGAAGCTTTTGGACCAATAACTCATATCCATTGTTAGAAATCCCTCTTGACGAAGACCTAAGAACAAATCCCCGGAATAAATGTATTCATGCAGGTTTTGGTTCTGTTGCACTTATGCCAATACAGGCAAATGAAAAAATAGTTGGTCTGCTGCAATTAAATGAAAAGGAAACAAATGCGTTTACAAAAGATTTGATCCGCTTTTTTGAAGGAATTTGTTTAGCCATTGGACCATTGTTAATGCGTAAGCAGGCAGAAGAAGCATTGCAGGAATCGAAAGATTACCTTGACAGGATTATAAACACGGTGGCTTCGCCTATATTCGTTAAAGACGATAAGCATAAATTTTGCCTGGTAAACGATGCGTTATGTTCGATCATGAAACTTCCCGCTGAAAAAATTATCGGCACTACCGGGTATGAGTTTTTTCAGGAAGAACAACTGAAGGTATTTATTGCTAAAGACCAGGAAGTATTTGAAACAGGAAAAGGAAACAGGAATGAGGAGCTATTTACCGATTTATCAGGAAAAACCAGGACTATCATTACCAGCAAAACCTTATACGCCGATGCTGGGGGCAATAAATTCCTGGTTGGGGTTATAAATGATATTACCGAAAGCAAACTGGCAGAGCAGGAGTTACTTATCGCCAAGGAGCACGCCGAACAAAGCGACCGCCTCAAATCCGCTTTTCTTGCCAATATGAGCCACGAAATACGGACCCCGATGAATGGCATCCTGGGTTTTGCTGAATTGTTGAAAGATTTAAAAATTAGCGGTGAAGAGCAGCAGGAGTATATTCGTATCATAGAGAAAAGCGGCATGCGTATGCTCAACATTATCAACGATATAGTTGATATTTCGAAAATTGAATCGGGCCTGATGGAAGCGAACCGGACATCGACAAATGTAAACGAACAAATGGAATATGTTTATACTTTTTTTAAACCCGAAACCGATAAAAAGAAATTGCAGCTAATCCTTAAAAAAAACTTATCCCCAACAGAAGCCATCATCACAACCGACAGGGAGAAACTTTATGCTATTCTGATCAATCTTGTTAAAAATGCGATAAAATACACCAATGATGGTGTTATACAAATCGGGTGTGACAAAAAAGGTGACACTCTTGAATTTTACGTAAAGGACACAGGTATCGGGATTCCGGCCAACAGGCAGGTACCGGTATTTGAACGCTTTGTCCAGGCCGATATTGCCGATTTACAAGCTCTTCAGGGAGCCGGCCTCGGTTTATCCATTGCCAAAGCCTATGCCGAAATATTAGGAGGGCGTATCTGGCTGGAAAGCCAGGAAGGAAAGGGGTCAACGTTCTTTTTTTCTATTCCTTACACCCTTTCTTCGAAAGATAAAATTGCCGATATGAAGCCTGTTGCAGGCGCTGAATCAAAAAATACTTTCCGGAAACTCAAAATAGTGATTGCCGAGGACGATAAAGCATCGGAAATGCTGATGTCAATAGCAATGAGACCTTACGGCAGCGAAATAATAAAAGTAAAAACAGGCAATGAAACAGTTGAGATTTGTCAAAAAAACCCGGATATTGATTTAATCCTGATGGATATTCAAATGCCTGTAATGAACGGTTATGAAGCCACCCGACAAATACGGCTGTTTAACAAAGATGTCACTATCATAGCGCAGACTGCCTTTGGGCTTTCGGGCGACCGTGAAAAAGCAATTGAAGCAGGTTGCAATGATTATATTACAAAACCCATTAACAAAGAGGAATTACGGGCGTTAATACAGAAGTATTTCGGGGAATAATTTAAAATTCATGAGAACGTAATCCAGCAGCGGCGGGGCGGGAGGCAATGGATAATGGACAATGGATAATGGATAATGGATAATGGATAATGGACAATGGATAATGGATAATGGATAATGGACAATGGAAAATGGATATTGAT
>CAIXAQ010000952.1 GCA_903917425.1 uncultured Bacteroidales bacterium | reverse complement strand
CCGCCATTAAAAATGGACAGAATGTGTTGTTTGCGCTGAACTCTATTGCCAATTATAAATGAAACTGATTAGTTACAAGATTTTTTTTATTGCAATCACTCAATCCGGTTAGTTTTTTCTTTGGTATCAAGCGGAATAATTGTGGATCGCCCGGCGGCTGCTTCCAGGGTAAAGTACTTTCGGTATGTGATATGCCTTTTCGAAAATACCCCTCCTACGGCTTCATGAAGCATACGCATTTTAGGATTGAAGTCGCCAACCCACGAAAGTTCAACCTCGGTATATTGGGGATTCTGCTTCATTACCGAGTTCATATGCCAGAAGAGTGCCGACTCGATACCTGATTTCTGGTAATGAGGTTTTACACCCATGATAGTGATGCGGGCCCGGGTAAAAATGCGTTTTCTCCCCATAATTCCCACTTTCAGTTTGCCCCAAAGATTTATTTTACCATTGAAATATCTCAGCATCTGGTTGATATCAGGAAGCATTACCTCGAATGCAATGGGTTCTTCGCCGTGGTATGCGAACCAGATAAATTCAGGAACCATGAGTGATTTCAGGTCGGCAAGCACTTTGCGTATGGCTTCAGGCTCGGCAGGAGTGAAATTTTCGTGAAACTGCCATGCATCGTTATAAACCTGGATAAAATCGGCTATAAACTTTTCGGAATTGTGGTACGAAAAATGCCTGAAGTTAAATTCCGGTTTCTGCCTCACCCAATCGGCAATTTTCCAGAACCGTTGGGGAAACGGTTTTGTAAGGTCAAGTAGATTAGTCACCTGCTCAAAATACAGGGTAAAACCGAATTTTTCGAAAAAATCCTTGTAGTATGGCGGATTGTAATTCATCCCGAATGATTGCGGGATGAAGCCTTCGACCAGCAATCCCCAGAAATTGTCGTTTTCGCCAAAATTAATGGGACCGTCCATGGCCTGCATTCCCCGCTCCATCAACCAGTCACGGCTGGCAGCAAACAGGATTTCGGCAGCTTTATAATCGTTAATACATTCAAAAAAACCCATTCCACCGGTCGGGACCCGGAATGTAAAAGCCTTATTCTTATTTATAAAAGCCGCCACCCGCCCGGCCAATTTACCCTCTTCATCCAGCAGTATCCAACGGGTGGCTTCACCATGTTTAAAAAAAACGTTTTTTGAAGGAGTAAAAATCTCCTCAATCATGCTATCAGGCGGACAAACAAAATTTTTGTCGTTTTTGTAAATCGTACGCATCGCATCATGAAACAAATTGCGGGTGCGCCGGTCTTCAACAATTAAAAGGCGGTATTCCATTTGCGGTAATTGATGGATTGTTTCTGCAAAAGTAAAAATTTGATGTTTGGTTGAGGTGAAAAAATAGCATACTGAGTTAAATAAAGCATGGTAAGGATTGAAATAAGCCAGCAATTAACTAGGAACAGGTTAAGGGGAAATAGAAAATGGTTAATGGTTAATGGAAAATGGTTATTCGTTAATCGTTAATCGCTTTTCGTTATTCGTTATTCGCTTTTCGTTATTCGCTTTTCGTTATTCGCTTTTCGTTATTCGTTATCACCTTTCGCCCT
>CAIXAQ010000951.1 GCA_903917425.1 uncultured Bacteroidales bacterium | reverse complement strand
CGGGATGTTGAAAAAAGCCAACCGGTGAAATTTTTTAAACGGTGAAATGGATTCTTAAAAGCACGATAGAATACATTTTTAACATTTTTTCATCGTTAATAAGTATTATTGCTATCTTTCGCTCCTCAAAAGCTCCTTAATACCTAACCTGTAAAAGCCTGCAGCAAAAAGGAACGCAAAACACATAACATTAAATCAGGAATGAAAAAGTAAAGGGGCTTGCAATACTTTTACATTTTGTGTTCTATGTTTTCGGTTTTTGATTCCTTAAAGAATATTTTGCCACAAGAAGCATCAAATAAAAGATAAGACATTAATTACACACTATGGAATGGTTTGTTCTAGTAAATCCGAATGCCGGCAAACGCAAGGGCGAAAAGGATTGGCACGAAATTGCAGCTCAACTTGCTACGGCCGGGATCAAATATAAATACGTTTTTACCGAACATCGCGGACACGCGGTATTGCTCACCCGCGAATACATCGAAAACGGGTATCGCAATATTATTGTTGTTGGTGGCGATGGTACTCTGAATGAGGTAGTTAACGGAATTTTTATGCAGGATAAAATTGCGACAAACGAAATTACCCTTGCAATGATTCCTGTTGGTACCGGTAACGATTGGTGCCGTATGTTCCATATTCCGGGTGATTATAAACAGGCAATCGGCCTGATAAATAAACACAAAATATTTGTTCAGGATACGGGTGCCATCAAATATATTTCGAAAGAAGGAAGCGAAAAAACGCGGTATTTTATAAATATGGCAGGTATGGGTTTTGATGCGTTGGTGGCCAAAAAAACCAACAAACAAAAGGAATTAGGGAAAAGTAATCCCTTGTCATACGTGGTCAATATTTTTTCGAGTTTGTTTAGTTACACCTACACCAGGGTCACCATACTGCTAGACAAAGAAAAAATCACTTCAGATATTTTTAGCATGAGTGTCGGGATTTGCCAATACAATGGCGGTGGCATGAAACAAGCTCCGGGAGCTTTGCCCGACGATGGTTTATTCGATCTTACCATCATTAAACCCATAGGGAAATTTAAAATTATCCGCAATATCATTAAGCTTTTCGATGGCAGTTTTACTCAAATGCCGGAGGTAAGTACCTACCGGTCGACAAAAATAATTATTCATTCCGAGCCTAAAATGTACATGGAAGCGGATGGCGAGTCACTCGGACATACCCCCTTTGTATTCAATATTCTAACACAAAGTTTGAATATTGTTAGCGGATTGTAGTTGCGCTGGAATAAAAATATCTATATAAGTACCTGTTTATACGGATGTTAAACTAATTTCAGATAAAGAATTTGGTTCTTTGAATGGGTTTCTAAACAGTACTTTCGCTGCTGATGAATATCTTGTTTTGATAAAAATAGGCTTAGCTAATCAGTGCCTAAAGTACTTAAAATGCCTAAAGTGCCTAAAGTGCCTAAAGTGCCTAAAGTGCTTCCCTAACCTGATATAGTGTCAGTTGAAAAAACTACCTCCAGATTTTACATCTTGTTGAGGTTTTGTGAATCGTGTAACACTCTTAATTACAATTGGCATTCCTCATATTAATCTGTGATAATTCCAGGCACTTTAGGCATTTTAGGCACTTTAAGTACTCTTAAAGAGCAAATCTTGATAAGGGGGAAGAGTTACAAATAAAAAAAATCGGATGGCTTTAGCTGGAATAATTTTAAGACCGATGACCCCGATGGACTGGGAGAGTGTTGCTGAAATATACAGGCAGGGAATCGAAACCGGGAATGCCACTTTTCAAACAGAAGTACCTTCGTGGGATAATTGGAATTCAGGACACCTGAAGTTGTGCCGCATTATTGCTGTTTATCAGGATGAAATTGTTGGCTGGGCTGCTTTGTTACCCGTTTCGGGTCGAAGTGTTTATGCCGGTGTTGCCGAAGTGAGTGTATATGTTTCAACTCAGCATATAGGCCGGAAAATAGGAACGAACCTTCTTGGAAAACTGATTTCCGAAAGCGAGAAAGCTGGATTCTGGACACTTCAGTCAAGTGTTTTTGCTGAAAACAAGGCAAGCATTAAAATTCATGAAAACCTTGGATTCAGACGTATAGGTTACCGGGAGAAAATCGCAAAACTAAATGGCTTGTGGCGGGATACGATTCTATTGGAACGAAGGAGTATGGTAACTGGGATAAGTTAGCTGAAATCTCCCGTAAAGGCTGAATCCGGATATTCCTGGATCAAATTATAAAATTTAGCCCATGAAGAGCTAAAAATCAGATAGCCAGTATGATAGTCTGCAATTTAAATAAATTGAAAACTATTCTCTACATCGGGAAATAGTTTTACAAATTCTGATCGTAGTATTCCGAAAGCTTTCGGTACAGGTGCAGGCGATCAGTTCCGCTTACATTATGCTCGTGCTGAGGGTATACAAAGTAGTCAACTTGTTTGCCTTTTTCGATACAGGTCTGAATGAACTGCAGGCTGTTCTGCCAAACCACGGTTTTATCCTGTGCGCCATGAATCACCAGCAATTTGCTATCCAACTGATCGACATAATTCAGGATGCATGATTTTTTATAGCCTTCAGGATTTTGCTCAGGAGTATCCATGTATCTTTCGCCATACATGATTTCGTAGTATTTCCAGTCGATAACCGGCCCGCCGCAGCTTGCCACTTTGAAAACACCAGGGTTGCGCAAAATCAATGTTAACGTCATGAAGCCGCCATAACTCCAGCCGTCAATGCCAATGCGGCTTGCATCCACATATGGCAGCATTTTTAAATAATTGACACCAATCATCTGATCCTTGCTTTCGATATCCCCCAGTCGTCGGTGAATTGCCTGTTCAAAATCGGCTCCGCGGTTGGATGTTCCGCGGTTATCGAGGGTCCACACAATATACCCTTTGCTTGCCAGGTAATTAAAATAAAGGTTTGCTCCTCCCAGCCAGGTATCAGTAACCAATTGTGAATGAGGTCCACCATAAACATATACCAGAGTTGGATATTTTTTTAATGAATCAAATCCAACAGGTAAAATTAACCGGCCATACAAATCGTTGCCATCATCCGCTTTCATTGTTACAAAAGAGGTAGTGCCAAGTTTGAAATTTTTTAATGGGTTTACATCTTCCGAAATCAGGCGGACAATTTCGGCTTTATCATTCATAAGAGTCGTTCGTGTGCCCACATTCAGGTTGCTCATTTTCCCGATAATATATTTCGCATCAGGAGAAATATAAGTAGTGTATGTCCCTCCCTGGGAAGTGTATTTTGTGGTTTTTCCAGTTTTCATTTCAACAGAATACAAATGTCTTTCTAATGGACTTTCCTGTGTCGAAGTGTAGAAGATT
>CAIXAQ010000950.1 GCA_903917425.1 uncultured Bacteroidales bacterium | reverse complement strand
TCCTGGAAGGAGGAAATTCGGGAACAGGTGTCGGGGGACAGGGAAATTTCGACCTGGCTTTGTGCGTCGATCCAACAAATAAAAACACGGTGTATGCTGGCGGAGTAAATATCTGGGTTTCGACTGATGGAGCGGCAACATTTACCATGGCTACTCACTGGACAACAAATTATGGTACATCCATACATGGCGACATCCACTTTATTGAAACACAACCCATCAGTAAAAATGTTTTTGTTTGTAACGATGGCGGGCTTTACCGTACTCCTGCCATCGCGGCTAACTGGTCAAATATCTGGACTAATTTGAGCGATGGAATGGCTATAACTGCCTTTTACCGTATTTCGAGTTCGAAAACTACCGATGGCCGCTTAATTGCCGGTGCCCAGGATAATGCTACCTTTTATTTTAACGGGCTATCGTGGAAAACCATTTTTGGTGGCGACGGAATGGATAACTATCTTGATCCGTTAAATCCGAATTTATTGGTAGGCGAAAGTCAATATGGAACCATTTGGTTCACAACTACCGGAGGGCTTCCTTACAATTGGGCTAACGTATCGTCAGAAAATGGTGAATGGACAACCCCTTTGGTTGCTAATTATTCAGTCCCAGGCGTTCTGTATGCCGGTTACGAGAACGTGTGGAAATCAACTAATAACGGATCGTCCTGGACAAGACTCACTGCTTTTCCTCCCAATACGTATTACAACACCGAAATTTCGGCCCTGGCTGTTGCCAATTCAGATAACAATACCTTATACGTAGGAAAAAGAGTCCGTTACGAATACAACGAATCTGCCAAATTATACCGAAGTTTTAATGATGGACTATCATGGACCAATATCACAGCAGGTACTCCCGATTCCCTTTACATTACTTCAGTAGATGTGAGCCAGACAAACAAAAACATCGTTTATGCCACTTTTGCCGGGTTTAGCGAAGGCAATAAAGTCTACAAGTCGATAAACGGAGGGTCCACCTGGACAAACATTTCATACAATTTGCCCAATATCCCGGTAAATTGCATTAAAACAGTACCCGGTAACGACTTTGTAATGATAGCAACTGATCTCGGGGTCTATGTTCTGGAGAATTCAACCACCACCTGGAAAAACAAATCAACCGGGTTGCCCAATGTAATTGTTTCGGATATCGAATTTAATGTAGCTCTCAATAAAATTTATGTTTCAACCTTTGGCAGGGGAATCTGGGCAACAGACCTATCCTTTTTACTCAGCAAACCTGAGTTGCCGAAAGCTAATAAATTTGCTTTCAATATATTCCCGTCGCCCAATAAGGGTAATTTTAAAATTTCTTTCCCCGACGATATCCTCTTGGCAAAAGAAATCAAATTTACTTTAATTGATGTTTTGGGAAGGGAAGTTTATACCGAAAATCTGCAGGGGAAAAACACTTTTGAGTTTAACCTCGATCTGCTGCCCGGAGTATATTATGCGAAGGTGAATTTTGATAAAAGCGTGGCAGTCAAAAGTTTTATTGTTGAGTAGATCAGCTCTTCCGTTCAGCCTCGAATTCTTTCCTGAAGCGACCGATTTTTTTAACACTCTTGTCGTGTATATAAAAGAAATTCGTAATTTTGGATGGAATACAGGGAGATTTTCGCGAAATAGTAGTAATATTGCACTTCAATTTGAAAAAAGGCTAATGATCAGGAAGTTATTAGAAACAGTCAGGTTCCAGTTCGTATGGGTTGTCTTGTTACTTGCAGGGGCTGCTTATGGAAATACGGCCATCGACACTGCGGCTCAACCCCAGGTTCAATCGCACGAAAAAGCTCAGACCGAAAAAGCTTTTGATGCCGGCAAAATGATCATCGAACATATCTCGGATGCGCACGAATGGCATATCCTTGAATATAACGGCTTTCAGCTTTCGATCCCTTTACCTGTAATTTTATTGGATAACGGCAAACTTGTTTCTTTCAGTTCGGGCAATTTTCATCATGGCCATGAAGCATATCGCGGATACAGGTTAATGATGGAAGGAGAATACGAAGGGAAAATAGTAAAAGTATTGGAAGACGGTGAAACCATTGATGCATCAGCAAAATTACCGCTTGACTTTTCGATCACCAAAAATGTTTTATCTCTGTTTATCAGTGTTCTCCTGTTGTGCGTTATCTTTATTTCGATAGGTAATAAGTATAAGAAAAATCCCAATACTGCCCCTAAAGGACTACAATCTGTTCTCGAACCCATTATCCTTTTTGTCCGCGACGATATAGCAATTCCCGGCCTGGGTAAGAAGAATTACGCACGTTTTATGCCTTTCCTGCTGACCGTGTTTTGGTTTATTTTTCTGAACAACCTGATGGGACTGATCCCCATTTTTCCAGGTGGAGCCAACCTTTCAGGCAATATTTCGATAACGCTGGTGCTGGCACTTTTCACGTTTGCAATTACAACCTTTAATGGAAATAAGAATTACTGGACACATATCATCAATGCACCCGGCGTACCCTGGTGGCTTAAAATCCCGATTCCTCTCATGCCTATCGTCGAGATAGTAGGATTAATTACCAAGCCTTTTGTATTAATGGTCCGTTTGTTTGCCAACATGACCGCCGGTCACATTATCCTGCTTGGATTTATGAGCCTGATTTTCATTTTCGGCAATATGAATATTGTTGCAGGATACGGAGTATCGGTATTCTCCATTGCATTCGGCGTTTTTATGAGCATGCTCGAATTGCTGGTTGCCTTTATCCAGGCTTATGTATTTGCCTTGCTTTCGTCCATTTACTTCGGGATGGCAATGGAAGAACATCACAGCCCTGAAGAACATACAACTGAACACTAAATCTTTTATTAATCACCATAATTCCATTCTTATGTCACTCTTAAGCGTTTTATTACAAGCCGCAGCAGATCTTGCCCCCGTTGCAAAAATGGGTGCCGGTATTGGTGCAGGTATTGCAGCTATCGGTGCAGGTATCGGTATTGGAAAAATCGGAGCCTCGGCTCTCGAGTCCATTGCCCGCCAGCCTGAAAGTGTAGGCGATATCCGTTCGAACATGATTGTTGCAGCCGCTCTTATCGAAGGTGTTGCTTTCTTCGCTATCGTGGTTTGTCTGTTGATCCTGTTCCTGTAAAGAAAGATTTCAACTACCGTATCCCTGCACCTGGCAGGGATGCAGTAGTTGATTTAGTTTAACTGAACAAAAAAGAAATTAAATTATAAACTATTCATACCCAGAACTATGCAATTAGTAACTCCTGGTATAGGTTTGATTTTCTGGATGTTGGTTTCATTCAGCCTGGTATTGTTCGTTCTTGGCAAATATGCCTGGAAGCCAATCATGAAAGGAATACACCAAAGAGAAGACACCATCGAAAAAGCGCTGGAAGCTGCCAATGATGCTAAAAAAGAAATGCTGAAGCTGAAAGCAGGCAACGAACAACTGCTTCGTGACGCCAAAGACGAACGCGACGCACTGCTTCGTGATGCCCGCAAGATAAAAGAGACAATACTTGAAGAAGCACGCATAAAAGCCACCGAGGAGTCGGCCCGAATTGTTGCCGGTGCGCGCGAAAACATACAGTTCGAAAAAATGGCAGCTATTAATGATTTGAAGAATCAGGTGGCCGCTATTTCTATCGAAATCGCTGAAAAGCTACTCGGGAAAGAACTCGAAAACAGGCAACAGCAACAACTGCTTACCGAAAAACTACTGAAAGACGTTAAAATCAATTAATGTGATAATGCGATAATTAGACAATGTGATAATTACCGCATTACCACATTAGCACATTAACACATTAGCACATTAACAAATTAGCAAATTAACACATTAACAAAGTGAGTTATACAAAGATTACCATACGTTATGCTGCTGCATTTTTTGATCTCGCCACCGAAAACGGCCTGGTTGAACGTGCCTTTGAGGATATGGTGCTGCTTGGAAATGTTTGTACAGCGAACCGCGATTTTGTGCGTATGCTGCAAAATCCGGTGATACACGGCGATAAAAAGAACAAAATCGTTACAAGCATCTTTTCAACTACCATACACCCGGCATCGCTCAGCTTTATTAAACTTATGATCCGGAAACGCCGCGAACGCTACCTGCCCTCTATTGCCGAAGCTTTTACTGATCTGTATAAAGCATCGAAGGGGATAAAAACAGCCTATGTTACATCGGCAGTTGAACTGGTAGCTGCGGAAAAAGCGGGAGTGCTCGAAATACTCGGTAAACTGACGGATAAGAAAATAGACCTGGTTGAAAAAACAAATGCCTCACTGATTGGTGGCTTAGTGATCAGTCTTGATAATTTCCAGGTTGATCAAAGTATTGTTACAAAAATAAAAGAGCTTAAAAAGGATTTTGAAAAAAACCTGTTTGTAAAAGAATTTTAAGGAAAAGAGGTATAAATAAAGAGGTATCAGGGGTTAGGATTTAGGGGTTAAAGTTCATTACAGTTCGTTAACCATTTTCCATTCACCATTCACCATTAACTCATATCACAACTATGGCAGAAATTAAACCCGCAGAAGTAACTGCAATACTGCGGCAGGAATTGGCCGGTTTTTCAACTGAAGCCGAAATAAAAGAAATTGGATCTGTGTTACAGGTTGGCGACGGCATTGCCCGGGTGTATGGCCTTACCAATGCACAATCGGGCGAACTGGTTGAATTTGTAAAAACAAGCACGAAAGGCATTGTTCTCAATCTCGAAGAGGATAACGTTGGAGTGGTTCTTTTAGGAGAGTCTAAAAATATTAAGGAAGGTGACGTGGTTCAGCGTACCAAGCAAATCGCCAGCATCCGTGTTGGTGCAGGTATGCTGGGACGGGTTATCAATACACTCGGTGAACCCATCGACGGAAAGGGTGAACTCAAAGGCGAATTATTCGAAATGCCGATCGAGCGTAAAGCTCCCGGTGTTATCTTCCGCCAGCCGGTTACCGAACCTCTGCAAACCGGTATTAAAGCCATCGATGCCATGATTCCTATTGGTCGCGGCCAAAGGGAACTTATTATCGGTGACCGCCAGACCGGGAAATCGGCCATCGCTATTGATACCATCATAAATCAGAAAGAATTTTACGAAAAAGGCGAACCTGTTTTCTGTATCTATGTGGCTATAGGCCAAAAAGGATCAACAGTAGCAAATATTGTAAAAATACTTGAGGACCAGGGTGCTATGGCTTATACGGTTATCGTAATGGCTACTGCCAGCGACCCTGCCGCCATGCAGTTTTATGCGCCTTTCACAGGTGCTGCTATAGGTGAGTTTTTACGCGATACCGGGCGCTCGGCGCTTGTTATTTACGATGACCTCTCCAAACAGGCCGTTGCTTACCGCGAAGTTTCCCTGTTGCTGCGCCGCCCACCCGGACGCGAAGCTTATCCCGGCGACGTTTTTTACCTGCACTCACGCCTGCTCGAACGTGCCGCCAAGATTATTAAAAGCGACGAAATCGCGAAACAAATGAACGACTTACCTGAATCCATCAGGCATCTTGTGAAAGGTGGAGGTTCATTAACGGCACTCCCGATTATCGAAACACAAGCCGGCGACGTTTCTGCTTATATTCCAACCAACGTAATTTCCATTACTGATGGACAGATATTCCTGGAAACAACACTTTTCAACTCGGGTATTCGCCCGGCAATCAACGTTGGGATCTCGGTTTCACGCGTGGGAGGAAATGCGCAGATAAAAGCCATGAAAAAGGTGGCCGGAACACTGAAACTCGCCCAGGCTGAATACCGCGAACTCGAAGCATTCTCAAAATTTGGTTCTGACCTGGATGCCGCTACAAAAAATATACTTGATAAAGGTGCCCGCAACGTTGAAATCCTGAAACAGCCACAATATTCGCCTGTTACAGTTGAAAAACAGATCGCAATTATCGCCTGCGGAACCCGTGGACTTTTACAAAAAGTTCCTATTAAATCGATACGCGATTTC
>CAIXAQ010000949.1 GCA_903917425.1 uncultured Bacteroidales bacterium | reverse complement strand
TCAGCTGTTCTTCCAGTATTTTGTAATATTTATTGAATTTAGCAATCAGGCACTTTAATTCATCGAGATTGCTATCCGCTTTGCTCGAATAATTTATTTTCGCTATGAGGTCGCGGAGTACCTGTGTCGAAACCAGGTCAATACTTGATTTAATCTTATGGGAAGCCAAAGCGATGGCATTCAGGTCATTAGCCGAATCGGCAGTGTTCAGTTCGTCTGCGTAGGCGGGAGTGATTTCGAGGAATTTAAGGATCATTTTAGTGAGTTCCGATGGGTCGGATCCTATCATATTTCTCAGTCGTGTTACATCAGCTATAATGGTGTCGGAGCTTATATCATCGTCAATTTCAGGCTTTTGTTTGCTTTGTGTTATGGAATTAACAATTTTCCTGTACAGATCATCCGCTTCGTATGGTTTTGAAATATACCCTTGCATACCCGCTTCTCTGCATTTTTCTTCTATTCCTTTTAATACATTGGCTGAAAGTGCAAGTATGGGTACCGTTAATTTTAATTTGTCCCTGATCAGTCGGCTGGCTGTCATTCCATCCATTACAGGCATCTGTATGTCCATCAATATGATGTCGAATGATTCTCTTTCGAGGATATCAAGCGCAATTTGACCGTTTCCGGCAACAACTACCCTGGCACCCCAGTTTTTGAGCATGGCTGTAGCAAGTATCTGGTTTAGCTTATTGTCTTCGACCAAAAGAAGGGAATATCCTACGAGCGATTTGTATTCAGTATCCATGTTGTTTGCACTTTTTTGATTTGATTGGTCTTCAGCAGTTTGCAAGATGATTGAAAAGTAGAATCTGGAACCTTTATTTTTGGCACTCTCGATACATAGTTTACCCCCCATTAATTCGACAATTTGCTTGCTAATGGCAAGGCCAAGTCCCGAACCACCATGTGTGCGCGAAATGGTATCATTCTCCTGCTTGTAGCTCTCAAATATTTTCTCCTGGTTCTCTTCGCTTATCCCTATGCCGGTGTCCTCCACTTCGAAGCGAACCCTGATGTTCGGCCCGGCCTGACCTTCGAAGTGGGCTCGTATATCGATTTTTCCCTTTGGCGTAAATTTTAAGGCATTACTTGTCAGGTTGGCGATTACTTGCTGAAGTCGTAACGAATCTCCTTTGTGAAGCGGGCCAATGCGTTTGTCAATATCTAAATTCAATTCGATTTGATTTTCCCTGGCAAAATATATGTTAGAATCGAAAACCCGTTTTAAAACTTTGCGAATATTGAATGATGTTACTTCGAGAACCATCTCTCCGGACTCTATTTTAGAGAAATCGAGAATATCATTAATTATTGTAAGTAGTTGATCAGATGACGATTTTATATTATCGATGAGTATACCGTTTGGCCCAGTTATACCCGCTTCGTTCAACATGCGTACCATACCCACTACTGCGTTTAAGGGATTCCTGATTTCGTGGCTCATGATAGCCAGGAACCTGCTTTTTGCATTGTTGGCTGATTCGGCAGCCTCAACAGCCTGCTGAAGAGCTTTGTCGGTATTTTTTCTGTTGGTTATATCCCGGGCTATCCCTGTTGTTCCCAGTAAATTGCCGTTTTGATCAATGATCGGGGCGCGAAAAAGCTCGAACCAGGCGGTCTTATGCTTAAAATCAATAAATTCTTCAACGCTTATAGATTCGAGATTTTGCATTACCAACTCATCCTGTGCAATAAAATGGTCTGCAATATCACTGCTCCAAATATCAGAAGCTGTTTTTCCCAGTATGTCACTTTCGGTTGTAATACTGAAATAGTCCATAAATGGTTGGTTAACTGCAAGATAACTCCCATCAATATCCTTCAGCCACATTTGGTAAGGTGCATTATTGAAAATAGCCTTTAGGTAGGCTTCACGGTTTTGAAGGGCTTCGTCTGTTCTTTTCCTGTCATTTATGTTGCACAACAGGTCAGCAAGTATTTGTAAAAATGTGATTTCGTCAGTACTCCAGGCTTTAACATTTTTTACTGAATCAAACCCCACAAAGCCAATGCAGTCTCCATGTAATATAAGTGGCAGGGTGATCAGCGATTTGATTCCCTGAGGCTCAAGAACAAGGTATAACGGATCATTTGTTTCCAGCATGGACACATCTTCAACAACTAACATCTCTCCTTTTAAATGGGCTTTTACCCAGGATGGAAATTTTTCTGTCGGTATTTGTTGCAGCTTATCTTTTTCGGGCGAAATACCTTCGGCACACCATTCGTGAGTGTTCGACATGGTGTTTTTACTGAAGTCGTATTCGAAAATATAAACTCTTTCAATTTCATTGCCTTTGCCAATTACAGAAAGTAGTTTATCTACAGCATCATCACTGTTTCCAATCGGCATGTTGATAAATTCCGTGGCAATCTGCGTAAGCAGATTCTGAAGATTCATCATCTTGCCGATTTTTTCTTCTGCTTCTTTTCGTTCAGTGATTTCACGGATGGTTCCCTCAATGTAGCCTGGTTTACCTTCGGAATCTTTAACAAAGTGACTTGTGATCGACACCGGAACAAGTTTACCGCTTTTGTGTACAAAAAGGTTTTCGTAATCGTTAACCGAGCCTTTTTCAACCAGTAGTTGTATCATCCGGTTTCGGCTTTTGGCATCAGAATAAACAACATCGACTGATTTCCCTATCAGTTCTTCGGGTTTATAGCCAGATAATTGATAGACAGATGGTGATAACTCAAGGATAGTGCCTTGTAAATCAGAACGATAATATAAATCGAC
>CAIXAQ010000948.1 GCA_903917425.1 uncultured Bacteroidales bacterium | reverse complement strand
TCACGGCAACCAGCAATGCGCATGATCGTGAAGGTTTCTGGTCGCCGGATGGAAAATGGATCGCTTTTTTAAGTGATGCAAGTGGCGAATACGAAATATACATCTCTAAACAGGACGGCAGCGAGCCCCCAATTCAGATTACTTCAGGAGCTGATACCTATAAATTTACCTTCCATTGGTCGCCCGACAGCAAAAAAATTATGTGGAACGACAAGATGCTGCGGCTGCAATATGTTGACATTGACACCAAAAAAGTTACTCTGGTTGAGAAATCGAAAGTCTGGGAATTCGGCGATTTCGACTGGTCACCTGATAGCCGATGGATAACCTACAGCCGCCCGCTTGAAAACGGGATGCAGCAAATCATGCTTTTCAACACTGCTGACGAAGCAAAATATGAAGTTACCGACCAATGGTTCTCGTCGGCCCAGCCTACGTTTTCGAAAAACGGAAAATATCTTGTATTTACTTCCGACCGCACTTTCGATCCCATTTACAGCAACGTGGAATGGAATTATGCTTACGAAAATATGACCAAACTTTACCTGGTTACATTGGCTAAAGATACGCCTTCCCCGTTTGCCCCGTCGAACGATGAAGTAAAAATGGACGAACCAAAAGATCCGAAAGATAAAAAAGAAGAAAAAGCATCCAAAACCGAGAAAGGTAAAAAAGAGGAGAAAGCCGCAGAGCCAGAAATAAAACCTGTAAAAATCGACCTCGAAGGAATTCAGCAACGCATCATCGAAATACCGGTTGAAGCCGGTAATTACTGGAACTTATGGTCAGTGGATGATAAAATTTATTACAACACCTCCAACGATAAAGGAATGTGGGCCAAGGTTTACGACCTGAAACAAAAGAAAGAAACGGAACTTGGATCCGATCTTGGTTTCGATATTACAGCCGATGGCAAGAAAATGCTTGTCAGGCAAAGAAACAAGTTTTCGATGATCGACCTGCCATCATCGAAAATCAACACCGAAAAAAATATCGACTTATCAGATGTAAAAGTCTGGGTTAACAACCAACAGGAATGGAAACAAATATACGATGAAGCCTGGCGGCAGATGCGCGATTTCTTCTATGTGCCCAACATGCACGGCGTTGACTGGAAAGCCATGCATGACAAATACGCAGTAATGCTTCCTTCCGTGAATAACCGTAACGACCTCACTTACCTGATCGGCGAAATGATTGCCGAACTCAGCATCGGTCATGCTTACATTGGAGGTGGCGAGCGCAAACCTATCGAAAAGATCAGTCTCGGATTATTGGGTGCAAGGCTTAGTAAGGATGCCTCAGGGTATTTCCGTATCGACAGCCTCCTGCAGGGAGCCAACTGGAGTTCCGATTTGCATTCACCGCTCACCGAAATTGGCGTTGGTGCTGTAAAGGGCGAATTTATCACCTCCGTGAATGGAAAGTCAACCAGGGAAATGCCGGATATTTACACCTCACTTATCAACAAGGCGGGCAAAAATGTTGAACTCACCCTGAATTCCGCCGCCGCTGAAGGTGGACGCAAAGTATTGGTTGTTCCGGTGAATGATGAATCGGAACTCTATTATTATTCCTGGGTTCAGAACAATATCCGCAAAGTGGATAAAGCTACCAACGGACAAGTTGGATACATCCATATCCCCGATATGGGCGCCGAAGGTTTGAACGAATTTGTAAAATATTTCTACCCACAACTGGCTAAAAAAGCTTTGATCATCGACGATCGGGGAAACGGTGGCGGCAATGTTTCGCCTATGATCATCGAGCGACTGAACAGGGAAATTCAGCGAAGTAACATGGCACGAAACGTCGAAACAATTGGTCATACACCTACTAAAATGATGCTTGGCCCTAAAGTTTTGCTTATAAATAATTATTCCGCTTCCGATGGCGATCTCTTTCCTTACGGTTTCAAGAAACACCAGATGGGAAAAGTGATCGGCAAACGCAGTTGGGGCGGAGTGGTCGGTATCAGGGGTTCATTGCCTTTTGTTGACGGGGCGGATCTGCGGAAACCGGAATTTGCAAGTTACTCGGCCGACGAAAGCAAATGGATTATCGAAGGGGTTGGTGTGGAGCCCGATATCGAAATTGATAACGATCCTTCACGCGAGTACGATGGTATTGACGATCAGCTGAATAAAGCGATAGAAGTGGTGCTCGACGAATTGAAAAACTATAAAGAACAGCCTGCTATTCCAGTTGCGCCGGATAAGAGCAAGTAAAACATGTAAATTGCAAATTAAAAACAAAACAGGTAACAATTCAGTGCCTAAAGTATAAAGTGCCTAAAATGCCTCCTCTGCATGATAGAATGTTATTGGGAATAAGGCCCCTTATCCAGATTTTGCAACATGTTGAGGTTTTGTGAATCATTCAACACTTTCTTACTTATAATAACCTATTCGCATTCCTGCTGAGAATTGCTGATAATTTTAGGCACTTTAGGCACTTTAAGTACTTTAAGTACTCTTAATAAAGCAAATCTTGATTAGTACAAAAAGTTACTAAAACAGCAGAGATTAGAATAAAACAAAAAGCCCTGCAACTGTCTCATCAGTTCCAGGGCTTTTCTATTTGAAAATTGACGAAATACGTATCTAATCCAGTTTTAATACTGCTAAGAATGCACTTTGCGGTACCTCAATGTTCCCGATCTGGCGCATGCGTTTCTTGCCTTTTTTCTGCTTCTCGAGCAGTTTACGTTTACGCGAAATATCACCGCCGTAACATTTAGCAATTACGTCTTTACGAAGTGCTTTAATGGTTTCGCGCGAAATAATTTTTGCCCCAATGGCGGCCTGAATGGCTACTTCGTATTGCTGCCTGGGGATCAGTTCCTTCAGCTTTTCGCAGATGCGTTTGCCAAAACTATATGCATTGTCGCGGTGAATGAGCGTGCTGAGTGCATCAACCTGGTCACCGTTCAGCAGAATATCAAGTTTTATAAGGTCGGCTTTGCGATAATCGGAAATGTGGTAATCGAACGAAGCATAGCCTTTCGAAATACTTTTCAGTTTATCGTAAAAATCGATTACAATTTCGCCCAAAGGCAGGTCGAAACTGAGTTCTACGCGGTTCTGGGTGAGGTAAACCTGGTTTTTCAACGTTCCGCGTTTGTCGAGGCACAATTTCATGATGGCACCCTGGTAATCCGATTTCGAGATTACCTGCGCCGAAATAAAGGGTTCGTAAATATCGTCAACCCAGGTTGTATCAGGCATTCCCGAAGGATTATGCACTTCAATTTCCTCGCCTTTGGTTGTAATAACCTTGTACATTACGTTAGGAACCGTGGAAATCACATCCATATTAAACTCGCGGTCGAGTCGTTCCTGAACAATTTCCATGTGAAGCAATCCAAGAAATCCACAGCGGAATCCAAAGCCCAGGGCCAGGGACGATTCAGGCTCAAAACTGAGGGAGGCATCGTTCAGTTGCAGCTTTTCGATGGCAATGCGAAGTTCTTCATAGTCGTCGGCATCAATAGGATAAAGCCCTGCAAAAACCATGGGTTTTACGTTGGCAAATCCTTCAACGGCAGCAGCGCAAGGGCGGTCCACATGGGTGATTGTATCGCCGACTTTAATTTCCTTGGCTGTTTTAATACCGGAAATTATATAACCAACGTCGCCGGTAGTAAGCATATCCATTGGCTTTTGCTGCAATTTTAACAGCCCGATTTCTTCGGCTTTGTATTCTTTCCCTGTATTTACAAATTTCACCTGGTCGCCCTTGCGGATCTGGCCATTAAAAATACGGAAATAGGCAACAATCCCTCTGAAAGGATTAAACAAAGAGTCAAAAATCAAAGCTTGCAGCGGTGCTTCCGGGTCGCCTTTAGGTGCGGGAATACGGCTGATAATGGCATCCAGTATTTCCTGTATCCCCATGCCGGTGCGGGCGCTGGCACGTATTATATCTGTTGGTTTACACCCTATGAGTTCCACAATCTGATCTTCCACTTCCTCGGGCATAGCCGAATCCATATCCATTTTGTTCATGATCGGGATAATCTCAAGGTCATGTTCCAGGGCCAGGTATAAATTCGAGATGGTTTGAGCCTGTATTCCCTGTGTTGCATCCACAATCAGCAGTGCCCCTTCACAGGCAGCGATGGCACGCGACACTTCGTACGAAAAATCGACATGACCGGGAGTATCGATAAGATTTAACTCGTATTGAACGCCGTTTATTAAATAATCCATCCGGATTGCATGGCTCTTGATGGTGATTCCGCGTTCGCGTTCAATATCCATATCATCGAGCACCTGGTTCTGAAGCTGGCGTTCGGTAAGGGTTCCGGTGGTTTCGAGCAGGCGGTCGGCCAGGGTGCTTTTGCCGTGGTCGATATGCGCTATAATACAAAAATTCCTGATGTGTTCCATTGCTGCAAAGGTATAAAAAAAGAACAATTTTTTAAGGTATGTTGAATGGCACATAAAAGAGGTTGAAATTAAATGGTTCTATCACCAATTGAATGGAATTGGACGCTTTTCTGAGAAGAATTCAAAAATTAAAAATCAAAAATCACAAGTTACAAGTCACTAGAACCAAGACTTACTCTAAACCTCCGCTTGGAATTTGTAGAATGAATTTGGATTATAAGACTTAATGACTCCGGAATTTTATCCTGTTTGCAGTTTAATTATCGTACAATGTGCTAATGTCTTGAAAGAATAGTTTTTCAGGTAACTTCCGACTCCCATCTTCAGACTTCCTGCTAATTAATTCTACCAACAAATTTAACAATTGAACTAAAAAAAATGAAAATCATATTGGTTTAACCGGTATTCTATTGTACTTTTATCAGACTTTTAATTCAAATTGATCGTGCAAATTACAGACATCTAACCTTTAATATTGTCGAGCTTTGAAATCAAGTATCCTTTTAACTAATTGGTTTGCAGTAATCTTTGCAGTTATCCTGTCATCAGCAAAACCCCTTTCGGCTCAGATTAACTTTACATGGTCGGGCAATTGCGTGACGAATCCTATCCAGTTTACTCCCAATGGTGTCAGTATTCCTTCCATTGCAACATGGTACTGGACTTTTGGGGATGGAAACGTTTCCAACTTGTCGAATCCCATCCACATCTATGCACAATATGGAACTTTTATGGTAACTTTGTCGGTAGTCAATACTTCGGGCATACCCAGTTCGGTATCGCATCAGGTTACTATTAATCCGCTTCCAATTGCTAATTTTTCCTTTTATATACCTTCTTGCGGTAGTCCGGTTAATTTTACTGATCTCTCTACAACAGCGTCCGGGTATATAGTCCGATGGAAATGGAATTTTGGCGATGGGACTTACCAAACCATTACTTTCCCCAACCCTCCAAATGTTTCGCATTTATATCCACTAGCCGGCACTTTTGGGGTTACTCTCACAGTTAAAACTTCCGATTCGTGCGAAACCTCATATACCACTTTTGTTAATGTTCACAATGCGCCTATTGCTGATTTTTCTTTTACCGGCAGTTGTGAAGAGCAGCCGGTTCAATTTATGGATGCATCAACGATTAACGGAAACGGAAGTATAGCAAGCTGGGACTGGAATTTTGGTGATCCTATTTCCGGGACATCTAACACCAGCGTGCTTCAAAATCCTACACACTATTATGTCAACCCGGGTGATTATTCTGTCAGGCAGGTCGTTACAAATATTTTCGGTTGTTCCGACACCATGATAAAGATGGTGGTTATACATCAAAAACCGCCGGTCGATTTTACATACACCGGTGAATGCCTGATGAATCCGACCCTATTCACACCTGTGGTTAACCCGGCCACCATAGCTACTTATTTATGGGACTTTGGCGATGGCGGGACATCGGCTTCAAACTCTGCATTTCATAGTTATATTGCTCTGGGAATTTATAATGTATCCCTTACGGTTACCGATACACTCGGTTGTACAAATTCCATTTCGAAACCTGTTACGATTAACCCTTTGCCAACAGCACATTTTACTTTTTCGACACTTCAATTAAATCAAGCGGTTCAATTTACGGATCAGTCAATATCAATCAGCCCCGTTATACAGTGGGTCTGGAGTTTTGGCGATGGCAACACGGCTACGGTACAGAATCCTTCACATCCATACACAATACCCGGCAATTACACTGTGACACTCATAGTTACGGATGTAAACGGATGCAGCGGTACAACGGATTCTGTCCTTATTGTGCCACCGGGAGCCAATAATATTACATTAACAGGAAAAGTTTTTGCCGGCAGCAACTCCATTAGCGATGCTGTTGTTCGCCTTATTATGATTGACGGTTCGGGCATGCCTGTTTCCGAATTAAAAACTTTTCCGGGAACAAACAATGAATTTGTCTTCCAAAATATTCCCGAGGGCAGCTATTACCTGCACGCCTACCCTTTCGTTAACAGTCCGGTTGCACCATCGTTCCTGCCTACATTTTATATCAACTCAGTATTTTGGCAAACGGCAACATTGATAAATCTTGGCCAGGCTCAGAATCCGTATGATATACATTTGGCAAGCTATTCCATCCTGATTGGTGGCACTTTTGTGATAAACGGCCAGTTGATAAATAGTGGCAAATCAATAAATACGTCCGAACAGGAAGTGCTTTTGTTTGATAATCAGAACAATCCAATTCGCTGGACTATAACTGACAGTAATGGCGGTTTTTCCTTTGATTCGCTTCCGGCAGGCACGTATAGCGTAAACCCCATATTAGCAGGCCTCACTACATACCCTTATTATGTCGTACTTAACCAAAACTCAAGCCCGGTTTTTGTAAAAATGATTATTTCCGGTCAAACCATTACTTCTATTCAAAAACCGGTAGCAGCGCAGGACAGATGCAAGGTTTTCCCAAACCCGGCCAGCGAATCCATTACGATTTCGACTGACGAAGTGATGGAAAAAATTATAATCAGTAACAGCCTCGGGGAAATACTGCTGGAGGTGAACCATGCTACATTTTTATACCAGGCTGATGTCAGTTCGTTCCCATCCGGAATTTACTTTATAAAGGTGAAAACAGCAAACGAGGAATTTAAGATAAAAGCGGTGGTTACGCACTAACCAGACGCGATTGCGATAAGCAACAGTGCCGGCATTTTATTTCTTTAAGAGATGCACTATTAGTTTTCAATAAGCACAAAAGTCTCCTGTTTCAGGGGGGAAGTCCCGTTGAAAGTAACATGTGATTTAGAATTCCGGACTGAATAGATTGAGCTTATTTACCTCAATATCTGTATGTAACCAGATAAAACACCCTATTTTAAAGCAGTATTACTGCCGATACAAGATATCTTGTATTTCAAATACAAATTATCTTGTATTTGCAATACAAATTATTATTTTTGTAGAAAAATTGCGTCATGGTAAGCGAGGATATAATAAGAACTATTATAAGCGAAAACACAATCCTGCAGGATAACAAGAGCAGGATAAAACGAGAATGTGAAATAAACATCAATAGCAACCTGATAATTGTTATTTCAGGGATCAGGCGGTGTGGGAAAAGCACACTCTTACTGCAAGGGTTGAAAGATATTGAAACCAAAGTGGTTCTTAATTTCGAAGACACACGATTAGCCGGATTTGAAAACACTGACTTCCTTAAAGTTGAAAAAATAGCGGAATCACTGAATACCAAATACATGGTATTCGATGAAATACAAAACCTGCACGAATGGGAAAAGTACATCCGCTCGGCACACGATAAAGGATACAAGATCTATATAACAGGATCAAACGCTTCCTTGCTCAGCCGTGAACTTGGCACCAAACTTACCGGGCGGTACAAACAAACTGAGCTTTTCCCTTTCAACTTTAACGAATACCTGCTCTATCTAAATGTTTCGGCTAATCCTCAAACTTTTCAGGATTACCTGCAAAAGGGTGGTTTCCCCGAGGCACTGCAAAGTTCGGACGCTGAATACTTAAGAACATTGTTACGCGATATTGTTGTACGCGATATAGCTGTGCGCCGTAATATAAAGAACGATACTTTGTTGCTACGCCTTGCCTTAAACCTTGTTAGCAACATCGGTAAAGAAATAAGCTTCAATAATATCACCAATACATTAAGTATCAAATCGGTACGATCAACAATCGATTACTGCGATTATTTAAAAGAGAGCTACCTTTTTGATTTTATACCTCGTTTTTCGTTTTCAATTAAGCAGCAATTGAATAACCCCAAAAAAGTATATTGCATCGACACCGGTATGGCAAAGGCTAACAGCCTTTCGATGAGCGAAGATTATGGACGCATGCTCGAAAATGCTGTTTTTCTGAAATTGCGTTCCTACAATCCTGATATTATGTTCTATTCTGACAACCAATCAGAATGTGACTTCCTGGTGCGCCGTAACGAAGATATTCTTTTTGCAGTGCAGGTTTGTTGGCTTCTTAATTCGGAGAACCTAAAAAGAGAACTGACTGGTTTACAAAATGCTATGAACACAACCCATGCACCAAAAGGAATAATTGTAACATTTGATCAGGAAGATACTTTTGGTGATATAAAAGTAGTGCCCGCATGGAAATGGCTTTGTGAAGGTATTGAATTGTGATAAAATACGCCACATTGCAAAAAATGGTTGAAAGCAGGGTATCCACTTACTTCGATAGCTTAATTACCACTTCTAAGCCGGTGAGGAGATAATTAAACTACAAAATTTTACCAATCCAAAGGAGTCGGGAGCATAGCTTTGTTAAAATCTTTTCCGTGTTTCTTGTATAAATCATTAAAGTATTATGATTACTTTTGCAGCGCATTTCAAAAAAGCAAAACATCTTTAAAAATCAATATATTATGACAAAAATTAAAGTTGGGATCAATGGTTTTGGCCGCATAGGCCGCCTGGTTTTCCGCGCATCAATTCTTCGCGACGATATCGACGTTGTTGCTATCAACGATCTGATCGACGCCAATTACATGGCTTATATGCTGAAGTACGATACTGTTCACGGACAGTTCAAAGGTACGGTTGAGGTTAAAGACGGCCACCTGGTTGTAAACGGACAAACTATCCGCGTTACTGCCTGTAAAAACCCTGCCGAAATCAAATGGTCGGACGTTGGAGCCGATTATGTTGCCGAGTGTACCGGCTTATTCCTCACTATGGAATCGTGCCAGTCTCACGTAGATGGAGGTGCAAAACGCGTTATCATGTCGGGCCCTTCAAAAGATGAAACGCCTATGTTTGTGTATGGCGTGAACCATAAAGAATATGCAGGTCAGCAATTTGTAAGCAACGCTTCGTGTACAACCAATTGCCTGGCTCCACTTGTAAAAGTTATTAACGACAACTTCGGAATAGTTGAAGGTTTGATGACCACTGTTCATGCAACTACCGCAACACAAAAAACGGTTGACGGCCCATCGGCTAAAGACTGGCGTGGCGGCCGTGCTGCTGCCGGCAATATTATCCCTTCGTCGACAGGTGCAGCTAAAGCTACGGCTAAAGTTATTCCTGCCATGAAAGGCAAACTTACAGGCATGTCCTTCCGAGTTCCAACATTGGATGTTTCGGTTGTTGACTTAACCTGCCGTCTCGAGAAAGCTACTACCATGGAAGCTATTAAAGCTGCCTTGAAAGCTGCATCCGAAGGCGAACTTAAAGGAATTCTTGGTTATACCGAGGAAGCCGTTGTTTCGAGCGATTTTATCGGCGATGCACGTACTTCCATTTTCGATGCCGAAGCCAGTATCATGCTGAATCCTAACTTTGTAAAACTCGTTTCGTGGTATGACAACGAATGGGGTTACTCAAGCAAATTGATTGATATGATTGCACATATGGCTACTGTTTAAAACAGTATTTAATTCTAGATAAAAAAAGAGCTGCCCAAGGGTAGCTCTTTTTTGTTTAGTTCTTTTCGATTCTAGAGATTTACTTTTCAGAGGCCGGAAGACCGAAGTCAGAAGACCGAAGTGTCTTTGAAAAAGATATTGCCTTCTTTTGATGGCAACCTATTAAATATAAATAACTGTCAACAAATCTGGCAATTGTGAAGGAGAATTTTTTTTAAGTAACTTCTGACTCCCGTCTTCTGACTTCCGGCAAAATATTTTTACCCGCTAACATAACAGTAGGGCCTTTTTAAAATATTTTATACTTTTTAGTTGAAACTGCAAATCAAAGTATAAACGAAATGCATTTCACTTCGCTATTTGATAACGGTTATACTTCCTCTCAGTGTCCGCTTAACCGTTCCGTTTAAAGTGATTTCGTAAACATCACATATATAATAATATACAC
Source organism: uncultured Bacteroidales bacterium (assembly GCA_903917425.1). Lineage (GTDB taxonomy): Bacteria > Bacteroidota > Bacteroidia > Bacteroidales > UBA4417 > UBA4417. Next base: position 233 of record CAIXAQ010000948.1, on the reverse strand, counting down.
CATCGCTCACCATTTCATTGGAACCCTGGATTTTTCCATCCCATTTAATATCCGGATCCTGGGTTGCAAAAATGAGGTTTCCCCAGCGGTTAACTATTTTCATATCAACTTTTTCGACTGAAGTGTATGGAAAAGGGATAAATAAGTCGTTGCGCTCGTCGGCATTGGGAGTAAAAATATTAGGAAGGCGATAGGTACCACAAATATCGCTGTCGATGCAGACTGAATCACTC
>CAIXAQ010000947.1 GCA_903917425.1 uncultured Bacteroidales bacterium | reverse complement strand
ATACCCGACATGCCGGGTAACGCAATATCCAGAATGGCGATATCAGGTTGATCCTGTTTTAAGAGTTCAAAAAATTCCTTGGCATCTGCTGCTTCACCAATGATCTCAAAACCAGGTTCGCCGGAAAGCAAATTCGCAATACCAGTTCTTACAAGCAGGTGGTCGTCCACCAATATAATTTTAATAGTTTCCATTTCCAGTATTATAAGGTATCGAAACCTTTAAGGTGGTTCCGGCACCAAGTTGACTGTTAATTGTAAATTCGCCATGCAACAGGTTTGTGCGTTCGCGCATGTTCTGAAGTCCGTTGCGTTGGGCAAAACTTACGGGGTCAAAGTTAAAACCTTTTCCATTGTCGGAAACTTCCAGAGTAACTATATTATTTTCGCGTTTCAGTTTCATCACAACATGCGTTGCCCTGGCATGTTTGGCTATATTATTCAATGCTTCCTGGGCAATCCTGTATAGGTAAACCTGCGATTTTTTCGATATCCGGTCCAATGATCCTTCATTTTCGAATACAGCCTGAAAACCGGCTAATGACGACATCTCGGAACAAAGTGACCTGAGTGTGGATACAATTCCAAACTCGTTGAGGGTGGCCGGCAACAAAGCATTGCAAACCCTGCGCACCTCCTCAATGGTGATATCGATCATGTTTTTAGCTGTATCAATGCCTGAACGCATCATCGAATAATTTTGGGTTCCTGCATTTTCGAGTTGCAATCGCACCGCAATAAGCGATTGACCGATTCCATCGTGCAGTTCGCGTGCCAGGCGGTTGCGTTCCTGGTCTTGACCGTCAATGACAGACCGGAGTCTGCGGAGTTTTTCGTGCTGCAAAGCTTCCTCCTGGGTTTTTATGCGCCGAAAAATATTTTTCAACATTCCATTCAGCTCGGCAAAAACGCCTTTTCCCTTCACGCTTATGTCGGTGTGGGATCCATTTTCAATGTTTTCGAGGCTGTTGCGGAGGTGCTTGATATGCGTTACAGTACTTGTATTAATTAAAACCAAAACTATGGTCAGGGCAAAAACAACTAAACTTATAACGTTTAATCCTGTATCCCAGATGACAATACTCAATAGCAAGATTGAAATCAGCAGTGGAGGCAAAACAAAATTCAGGTAGAGTTGTTTAGTAAAGCGGCTTGTCATATGGCTGGTTTTGGCTTAGGCTTCAAAATTAGCGAGAAAAAATATAGCTGCAAATAAACTTATGATTTTGAATTGCATTAGATTTGCATGGGTAAAATAGATACAAATACAGATTATGACACAAATAGGAATTTTTTTTGGCGGTAAAGATAACGGAAGCACTTCCAAAGTTGCTCACAGAATACAGGAATTATTCGGTGCCGGAGCTACAGTTCACAATGTGAGCAGCGCTGCAAAGCATGATGTTGAAAAATATGATTTCCTGGTTTTAGGTACTGCCGCCTGGGGAATTGGCGAAATGCATTCGGATTGGGAAAGGTTTATCGATAAATTGGTTGAAGCCGACCTAGCGAATAAAAAAATTGCCCTGTTCGGTCTCGGCGATCAGAAAGTGTATCCCGAAAGTTTTGTTGATGGCATGGGAACCATATTTTGCCGTCTGCCTTTCAAAGGGAATGTAGTTGGTTTTACGTCCACCCGGGGTTACAATTTCTACTATTCAACTGCCGAAAAGGATGGAAATTTTGTTGGCCTGGCTATCGATGACGATACGCAAAGAGAATTTACCGACCAACGAATAATGGACTGGGTAAACCAGATAAAGAAAGAAGCAGGAATTTAAAAAAAATAAAATTATAGTATTTATAATCAGTCAATTGGGAATAAAATCTTGATTGGCTGATTTTTTTTTGATGTAAATATATCATGTCAATTCAATCTAGAATCTTCGCAATTCATCACTCCTGTTGAATAGCAGAATGAAATAAAAAGCAGGTAACGTGGATGGTTGAAACTACTAATCTCACTTTGGTCAGTCAAATCAGTCTGTCAGCCAAAAGATGT
>CAIXAQ010000946.1 GCA_903917425.1 uncultured Bacteroidales bacterium | reverse complement strand
CTTTCGAAATTTTGTATTTATAATCCGCGACGGCAACGAACTATACAATGTCACCATGCCTTATTCTTCCAGGGAATCAAAAGGCTTTTTAATGCGCCTCCCAAACGTCGATATCACAAAAGAAATCAAATTTAAAATAGCCAAAAAAGAACATGCCTTCACCTGGTTAACTCAAAATGATTTAACAGTTCCTTCAAAATGGACAAAAGACAATCCCGGCAAATTACCTAAAATGGTCGAAGTCGAAATAAAGGGGAAGAAAACCTTCGACGATACCGAGCAAATGAAATACCTGTTCGATTTTATTCAACAAAACGTACTTTCAAAAATCATTTCCCAGTCACCCGACCAGGGTTTCAAAAGCCCGGCACTTCCCGCAATTGATCTATCTACCTCAGACGATGATCTTCCGTTTTGATCCTTACTTTATAATGCTATTTTTTTCTCTGGTATCTAAAATTGTAAAAACAACGCATATACAGTAAGTAATGATAACAAATGAAAGTGAAATAAAAGATGCCATTCAGATTTACGACATAATTTCTGATTTCATTACTCTCAAAAAAAAAGGCTCAAATTACACCGGATGCTGCCCTTTTCACAACGAACGTACGCCAAGCTTTGTAGTTTTTACAAGTGCAAACAATTATAAATGCTTCGGTTGCGGAGAGTCGGGGGATGCTTTCAGATTCCTTGAAAAACACGAAAATCAAACTTATGCTGAATCTCTAACCTATATCGCAAATCGATATTCAATAGCAATTATTGAAGGGAATAATTCACCGCAAGTCCAGGAAGAAAAAACTAAAAAAGAAGCCATACTGGCTGCCAACAAATTCGCTGCCGATCATTTTGCTTACAATTTAACTCAAAATCAACCTGCATTTCAATACATTACTCAACGTAATCTGATAGATGCAATTTCACCTTATCAATTAGGCTATTCCGAAACAGGCAATGCTCTCATGCGAGCGGCAGCTTCCGCCGGGTATAACCTAGATATCCTGTTTGAATCCGGGCTGATCAATAAAAATGAACAGGGTACTTATTACGATACCTTCTCACGCCGTTTGATGTTCCCTTTTTTGGACCGCTCCGGCCGCATCATCGGTTTTACCGGACGAATCCTTACCGGAGAAAAAGACAAACCCAAATACATCAACACCAAAGAAACAGAAGTTTTCAGTAAAAGCAAATTCCTGTACGGATTGTTCCAGTCCAGAAAGGCTATTTCAGATGAAAAAGAATGTTTCTTAGTCGAAGGCCAAACAGATACCATCAGTTTATTCCTGGCCGGGATAAAAAACTCCGTAGCCGGTTCCGGTACCGCACTGAGTGAAACTCAGGTCAAAATGATAAATACCCTTACTACCTGCCTTACTTTCGTTTATGACGACGATGATGCAGGTATCAGGGCCAGTATTGCCAATATCAAACTACCCTTACAGGTCGGGATGGATGTGTATGTTGTCGTTCTGCCGAAAAACGAGGATCCCGACTCCTTTGTAAAAAAAAAAGGTGCCGAAGCGGTTAAAGCGTACCTCGAATTAAACCGGAAAAACCTCGTTTCTTTTCGCATCGGACTGATAAAAGAAGAAGTAACAAAGGATATCCT
>CAIXAQ010000945.1 GCA_903917425.1 uncultured Bacteroidales bacterium | reverse complement strand
CATCATAACCTGCTTGCAGATAACCGGATAAACCTTACTTTTGCATCACTTTTTCATTAATCCGCTAAAGTGCAGCAAAGAAACGTAATTCCCCAACCCGAAAAATTAGTCAGCCGCGAATCCAAAGAACTAAAACTTGGTCAGCATGCAAAAGTGATGTGGTTCACCGGCCTTCCTTGTTCAGGTAAAACAACACTCGCTCTTGCAACAGAAAAGGAATTGTTTGCCCGGGGGTTTTTTTGCCAGGTTTTGGATGGTGACAATGTGCGCATTGGCATCAATAATAACCTGGGATTCAGTAATGCCGACCGTTTGGAAAATATCCGGCGTATCGCGGAAATCTCAAAACTCTTTCTTTCGGCCGGAGTTATTATCATTTGTGCATTTGTTAGTCCAACCAACGAGATGCGCGGTCTTGCCAGGGAGATTATCGGGGAAAATGATTTTATTGAAATATTTCTAAACCCCACCCTGGCTTCATGCGAACAACGTGATGTAAAGGGAATGTATAAAAAAGCCAGGGCCGGACAAATTGCTGAATTTACCGGTGTGAATGCCCCTTACGAAATACCGGTAAATCCAAATATGGAGATCCGTACCGATACCGAAAATATAGAAACATCATTACAACAAATACTTGATAATATACTGCCCATCATATCGTTACAAATCGGGTAAGTGATTGAAAAGTGCATTTTTAAGCGTAAATTAAACTTTAAGTATGACCAACTACAATCTCTCGCACCTTGCCGAACTCGAAAGCGAATCCATATTTGTGATCCGCGAAGTGGCGGCTCAGTTCGAACGCCCCGCTATACTTTTTTCGGGAGGCAAGGATAGTATTGTGATGACATACCTGGCCCGGAAAGCTTTCTGGCCGGCCAAAATCCCTTTTCCACTCCTGCACATCGATACAGGTCATAATTTCCAGGAAACCATTGATTACCGCGATAACCTGGTTAATGAACTTGGCGTAAAACTTATTGTCGGTTCCGTTCAGGAATCTATTGATACCGGTCGGGTGGTGGAAGAAAAAGGCTTCAGCGCCAGTCGCAACCTGCTGCAAACGGTTACTTTGCTCGATACCATCGAAAAATACAAGTTCGACGCCTGTATGGGTGGCGGTCGCAGGGATGAAGAAAAAGCGCGTGCCAAAGAGCGTTTCTTCTCGCATCGCGACGAATTCGGTCAATGGGATCCCAAAAACCAACGTCCCGAACTTTGGAATATCTTTAATGGCCGCAAGCACATCGGCGAGCACTTCAGGGTTTTCCCAATCAGTAACTGGACCGAAATGGACGTTTGGCAATATATACTGAAAGAAAACCTGCCGATGCCAAGCATTTATTATACCCACCAACGTGAATCATTTCTTCGCGATGGTGTTTTGCTGGCTTATGCACCGTTCATGAAATTAAAACCCAATGAAAAAATTGAGACACGTACTGTACGTTGCCGCACTATCGGGGATATTTCTTGCACCGGGCTTAATCTTTCGACCGCTAATTCGCTCGAGGATATTATAACCGAAATTGCCGCTACCCGTGTTACCGAGCGAGGCAGCCGTGCCGATGATATGCGCAGCGAAGCAGCCATGGAGGACAGGAAGAAGGAAGGGTATTTTTAGGTTTCGGTAGAGACGCGATGTTCGCGTCTCCTTTCAAAACGTGATGTTCGCATCACAAATCAAGAAGCGATGTTCGCGTCACATTTCAGACCGCATTAAGCATTTGATAAAATAAACAAGAAATAAAATGACTGAATTTTCATCCAAAGGATACCTGAATATGGAGCTGTTGCGCTTTACAACAGCCGGAAGTGTTGACGATGGCAAGAGCACTCTTATCGGACGGCTTTTGTACGACAGCAAATCAATCTTTGAGGATCAACTTGAAGCCGTGAAACGTGCCAGTATTCAGCGCGGAAACGAGCATATTAACCTGGCACTTATCACCGATGGTTTGCGGGCCGAACGCGAGCAAGGCATCACCATCGATGTGGCTTACCGGTATTTTGCGACACCAAAACGCAAGTTTATCATTGCTGATACACCCGGCCATATTCAATATACACGCAATATGGTTACCGGTGCTTCAACCGCTAATGCCGCCCTGATACTCATTGATGCCCGCAACGGCGTCACTGAGCAAACATACCGCCATACCTATATCGCAACCTTATTGCAGATACCTCACATCCTTATCTGTGTAAACAAAATGGATCTGGTTAATTACGACCGTGATGTTTACGAGGAAATCCGTGAAAAATTTATTGCTTTTGCACTCAAACTGAAGGTTAAGGATTTCCGGTTTGTCCCTATCAGTGCCTTGCACGGCGATAATGTTGTTGAGCCTTCAACCAATATGAACTGGTACAATAATGGCACATTGCTCGATGTGCTCGAAACCCTGCCTATCGATCACGATTACAATTTAACCGATGCCCGCTTCCCGGTACAATATGTCATCCGGCCTATCTCCGATGAATACCACGATTACCGCGGTTATGCCGGCCGTGTGGATGGAGGAATATTTAATACCGGCGATAAAGTTATGATACTCCCCGGCGGCTATCACTCAACCATCAAATCTATTGAATTACAGGACAAGCAGTTGCAACAGGCTTATCCGCCCATGTCGGTTACCATGCAACTCACGGACGATATTGACATCAGCCGTGGTGACATGATCGTGAAGGAAGATAACCGTCCGCAGGTAAGCCAGGATATTACACTGATGATATGCTGGATGAGCCCTCGTCCTTTGCAAATCGCCGGCAAATATGCGCTGAAACATACCACCCGCGATGTTCGCTGTGTGGTAAAAGAAGTTCATTACAAAGTGAACGTGAATACGATCAGCCAGATTACTGATGACACCGAGGTGAAAATGAACGACATAGCTCATATAACCATTCGCACCACCAAGCCACTGCTTTTCGACCCGTACAGTCAAAACCGGATTACCGGGGCTGTTATTTTTATTGATGAAGGTACTAACGAAACAGTCGGAGTAGGAATGATCGAATAGTTCAGGAAAAGGAAATCCCGACTCTTTTTCCGAAAGGGGGGGTAAAGATGTTATTTTGATGGAATTATCAGCACCGGGCAGGGGCTGTGTTTAACAACTCCCGAACAAACACTACCAATAACAGCCCTGTAGAGAAAACCATGATTATGGGCTCCCAGTACGATAATGTCAGCAACATAAATTGCTGCCTTTTCAATAATCATTTCTACAATAGGGCCTTTGACAAGCTCGTAATCAGCCTCAATTCCCTGCAAATTCAGGTGGTCCACCATCGCCGACAGATCCTTTCTGATACGGTTCAATTCCTCTTCATTATCGGTTGGAATCACCGGTTGTACCAATTCGTTACCTATATAAGCAGGAACCGGTACTTCCACATGCAAAATACGAACCTGGCTATTAAATGCAACAGCTAATTTTGCTGCATAATCAACTGCTGCAATCGCAATATCCGACAGGTCAATGGCAACTAATACTTTTTTCATGATTGTTTTGCTTTAACAATTTAGCCTTCTGTTTTTCGCCACCACAAATATACTGAATTTGACGGGTAAATGCAAGCTTTTAGGAAATGAAGATATCAGGAGAAAGAAATTAAATATAGCATAGTATTGTGTGCCTAAAATTCGAACTTCACACCAGTCCGAAATCCAAGTGTAAGCTCATCGGTAGGCTGACCATTCATGGTAAGCACCGGTTTAAAATACCATCGGCTGGTTGGAGTAAAAGTAAAGCTTAACCTCTCGATAATTTTATAATTGAAATCAATACCTGTCACAAAGTTCACATTCACATCATTATACACTGGCTTAGGAGCCTTAACACTGGTGATTAGAGCATTGTACTGCCCTTTGATATTTTTTTCGGTCGTTGAAACCAGATCCGGGTTGTTTAACTTGATCCCGAAGCCTGCACCGGCATTAATCCATGACGAAAATTTTCCAATACTGAAAAGCCGTCTCCCAATACCCAGATTATACGTGAAATATTCATGCTTTTCGGATCCCTGGTACTGTGTATCAAAGCTGGCAACATTATAGCTGAGTGTATCCACCGCGCCTCCCGGCCCTACTGAAGTTACCGGAGTGATAATATCGTAGTTCATATCGAATTTCAGCTGCTCCTCGTTGTAAGCCATACCAATGCTGGTATTGTACCTCACTTTTTCCTTGTTGTAGCTGGCTGTAAGATCAATATTGTGAAAGAGCGAGTTGTCGGTTCCGTTATAAATATTTTCGGGGAGATAATTGGTGGCAAGGGCAAATTTATTCTTGCTACCAGTAGGTTTCGGATCTTCCGGCGTATAATATTTAACTGTGGGTTGAGTCTCAGGCTTTTTCTTTTCCAACTGCAATATAGAAAGCGAAGTATTTGAACCCGCTTCCACAACATCCTCTGGTAATAGCAAATTTCCGTTAACCAAGGTGCTCTGCCTTACCGGATCCAAAAGATCTTCAGAAGTTTCGGTAGCCAACGAATTTGCAGGAAAATCCATTAAAATAAATTCGTCTAAAAGTTCTGCTTCTGCTATCTGGGGAGGCTGAATTCCAGTGATATCAGGGGAAATAGAATTTGAGGTGGAAGAAGCGTTAGGATTTTGATTTATTTGTTTATCCCTGGCTTGCTGCATCGTCACTTTCCCGGTGTTTAAAGTGTTTTTCTTCAGAACTATTGGATTCTGTTCAGCAAGTTGAGAAACCTGCACTTTTGGTTGGGAGAAATCGGCGAAATGCGAAACTGTAAAGAACAAAAGCAACCCGGCAGCAACTGATGCCGCTATACGGAATGCGGTTTTATAAAATGCAATCCGGTTGAGCCGGCTGGAAATGGAATACCAGGTTCCTGAGTCGGGCGAGTGAGTAGGAAGTTGTTCAAGTTTTTCGTTATAAGCTGCTTCGGCATCCATGGCATCGAGCTTGGAAGCAAGATTTTGCCATGTCCCCAAATCCGGAGAATGTGATGGAAGCTTCATATTAAGCTTATTTTTGTATATGTCTTTGTTGTCGTCCATGTTCAATCCATCAATGCTGAAAGCCGGTTTTTGAGCATTTTTTTTGCATGATGCAACTGCGATTTCGAAGTGCCTGTAGAGATTCCAAGCATTTTGCCCGTCTCTTCGTGCGTGTAACCTTCCACTTCGATTAGCAGGAAAACGGTTCTGTATCCATCCGGCAGCGAAAGAATTACCTTTTCGAGGTATTCGCTGTTCAACGTGTCAGGTATCAGTATCGTTTCATCACTTTTCACTTCCTCCATATCGGCAAAAGCCAAATTGCGGTTTTTCGAAAGAAGCCTCAGCGAAGTACGCACAACGATCGTCTTAATCCAGGCACCCAGTGTCGAATCGAACCTGTACTGCCCTATATCACGAAACACCTGGATAAAAGCATCCTGCAGGGCATCGTGGGCATCGTCGCGGTTGTTCACAATGCGGTAGGCAATGGTAAACATGGCATCGCAATACTTGTAGTAGAGGTCGCGCTGGGCAATACGATCGTTGCGGGTGCATCCATGCACTAAATCCCGCTCAACATCGCTTTTGCCGGTTATCAGTCGTACAACGTTCCTCAAAACAGTATTGGTTTATCCTTTCACAAAAGTAATACTTAATTTGCCATTGTTATCACTTTTGCTCTACTGCTTCGCTTTCTTCAGCTTTCTGACATTAAAGGGAAGAGCTAGAGTGAAATGGTTGTATACGTTTGATATTAATATCATTGGAATGCTGTTGACGGTATAACCACGGAGGCACGGAGAACACGGAGGGACACAGAGTTTCATTTATAAATTAACATAGATTATCACGGTAATTTATCACGTATCAGGTGATATAGGTTTTCATCAGACAATACAAGCAGGCTGGGCGTTTTAGTCTGTGTTTTTCAGAATATTTACGCATATTTACGTAAATATAGTGCTGTTAT
>CAIXAQ010000944.1 GCA_903917425.1 uncultured Bacteroidales bacterium | reverse complement strand
GAACCTTTGCATCTTGCCAATGGCCGCGGTGTTAACGATACTGAACTTATTACAAACGTAATGATGGATCCCACAATGGGCGGAACTGGCATGAGGGGTAATTTTGTGACATTTTTAACTAAAGATCCAGGAAAGGAGGCTGAAGCATGAGGTACGCGATGGCTATCGACACCAAAAAATGTGTAGGCTGCAGCGACTGTGTAGTTGCCTGCCAGACCGAAAATAATGTTCCCATTGGTTTCTGCCGTGACTGGGTAACTGAAACCGTTGACGGAACCTATCCCAACGTAAGCATTGAACTACGTTCGGAACGTTGCAACCACTGCGATAACTCGCCTTGCGTGCGTTGCTGCCCGACTGGTGCCAGTCACTTTGAGGATGGTGGAATTGTGCTTGTAACTCACAATAAATGCATTGGTTGTGGAGCGTGTATTGAATCCTGTCCTTACGAAGCAAGATATTCGCATCCTGACGGGTACGTGGATAAATGCACTTTCTGTATTCACAGGGTTAGTAAAGGTGAAAATCCCGCCTGCGTAAGCGTTTGCCCTACCAGTTGCATGTATTTCGGCGATCTTGATGATCCGAATTCAGAAATTGTGAACGTTCTGAAAAACCGCAAATTCAAGGCATTGGCGCCCGAAGCCGGAACCAAACCAAACATATTTTACCTGACCTGATAAATCAAAAATATTCGTTTTAACATGAAAGAAGAATTATTTGTAAGCGGTCGCAATATTCCTAATATTGACCCTTATCTGCATATCTGGCACTGGCAGATCCCGATCTATCTTTTCCTTGGAGGACTGGCAGCAGGCATCCTTTTCCTTGCAGCTGTTTATACCATTATCGGCAAGGAGAAAGAAATGCAGGCTACCGTAAAATGGGCTCCCTTTATTGTGCCTTTTGCGCTGATTATCGGTTTGTTTATGCTTTTCTTAGACCTAAAGCACAAACTTTATTTCTGGCAGCTTTATACCACCATACGGCTTGAATCGCCAATGGGCTGGGGCGCATGGGTATTGATGATCATGACTCCGATTTCGATCATATGGTCAGCAAGTTATGTGAGGGAAGTATTTCCAAACTGGGATTGGAAATTTAAATTTCTTTATACGTTCGAAGCCTGGGTAATAAAAAACCGATGGTTTATTGCCTGGCCGATGGCAATTTATGCCGTTATCCTCGGGATTTATACCGGGATTCTACTTTCAGCATTCAACGCGCGTCCATTGTGGAATACTACTATACTTGGACCTTTGTTCCTGGTATCCGGTATGTCGACGGGTGCCGCCAGTATTATCCTGATGAGCAAAAACCATGAGGAGCGAAGGCTTATCGGCCGCCTCGACCTGTTGTTTATTGCAGTTGAATTGTTCTTCATCGTCCATATGATCATGGGATTCCTGGCCGGATCACAGGTACAGATCGATGCTGCCAACTTGTTCCTGGGCGGGCAATTTACAGTTCCTTTCTTTGTATTTGTAATCCTTTTGGGGCTTCTGTTACCTGCAGTACTGGAAGTTCTCGAACTGGTCGGCTTCAAAGTGCCGATTATTATTCCGGCTATATTGGTTCTCCTTGGAGGACTGATATTCAGGTTTATCATGGTTGAAGCTGGGCAGATTACGAGGTATTTGTATTAGGGGTTAGGTTTTAGGATTTAGGGATTAGGGATTTGGGAGACAAAGCGACAAGGGGAGGGGCGACAGGGCGAGGGGCGAATAGGAGAGGAGTGACAAGGGGAGGAGTGACAAGGGGAGGGGTGATTAGGAGAAAGGGCGATAAAAATAGACTTTCTACTTCCGGCTTCTGACTCCCGACTTCCAGCCCTTTAAATGCGTTTAACACAAAAAAAGTTCAACACAAAAAATAGTTAATCATGGCAAAGAATAAACGAGATGGCTCCTTCTACATCAACCCATACCTGGGTGGTGTATTGCTGGGTTTGGTGCTTTTCAGCACGTATTATATTACAGGCCGCGGACTTGGTGCCAGTGGTGCGGTAAAAAGTTCCGTTGTATCAGCGGTTCATACAATGGCTCCGGTTCATGCGGAGAACAATAAATATTACAGTAAATTCCTGAGCGACGATGCCAGCCCTATGAGTAACTGGCTGGTATTTGAAGTCATGGGTGTAATAGTCGGAGGCTTCCTTTCGGGAACACTTTACGGCAGGTTAAAGTTCAAAGTGGAACATTCACCAAAAATTACCGGTAAAACCAGGCTTATCGCTGCATTGGCCGGTGGAATCCTTTTCGGAGTTGGCTCCCAGTTTGCACGGGGTTGTACCAGTGGCGCTGCCTTAAGCGGTATGGCGGTGCTTTCGGCATCAGGTATAATTACCATGATGGCCATATTCGGCTCAGCCTACCTGTTTTCCTGGATCTTTAAGAAATTGTGGATTTAAGAACAAGGATCGACAATTTGAGATTTTAGAAGGGGAAATTGAGAATAATTCAAGAATCCAGAATCCAGAATCCGAAATCCAG
>CAIXAQ010000943.1 GCA_903917425.1 uncultured Bacteroidales bacterium | reverse complement strand
GGATTCCAGGGTTTCAAGGTTTCAGGGTTCCAGAGTTTCAGGGTTTCACAGGGAGAATGAGATAATGTGGTAATGTGACAATGTGAAAATTTGAAAATTTGAAAATGTAGGAATTTGAAAATCGCTTTTTATTGGATCGCTTTTCTGGCTTTCAGTATATATTTCGCTGTATCAAGGGGGCTTATTCCTTTAAAAGGTCGTATAATTCCCTGTTCGTCAGTGCATTCACGGTATCCTGAAAAATGCGTCGAAATCCTGGCCTTCCCTCCTGAACGGGAACTAAGTTTCACCGGATAATCGAAAGAGGTGGATAGTGGCATTTCTCCTGTAAGGGTAAACCTTCCCTGTTGGATTTCCGGCGAATCGAAATTTCCCCTCATACGTGTGATGTCGCTTGTTATTGCGCCCAACAGGTCTTCATGCGCCGCAATTTTATAGCTGATCATCGGCTCCAGCAAGGTAGTACCTGTGTTAACAAGACCATCCATTATTCCCATGGGAGTAGCAACGTTGAAGTCACCAGGCCTGGAATGTAACACGTGATCTTCACCTTCGATAAGGGTAATCCGCAGATCTGTAACTTCCCAGCCCTTAATGCCTTGTACCAGGGCCATATTTATGCTTTTTTCAACTTCATTCTGGTACTTTTGCAATACATTATTAACAGGCACCACGCTCTTATACATAACCCCGCTTCCTCTTTCGCCCGGCTCAATCCTGAATTTCATGATTGCCCAGCAGGGCTTGGGCATCCAGTACCGAACAAAGCCATCGCCTGTTGAAGCGGGAGTTTCTTTATAAATCACGGTTGGATTTTCTAATTTTGCTTCAATACCGAACCTGTCGGCCAAAATACGTTCGAGCACCTCCATCTGAATCCATCCCATGATTTTTACCTGTAGTTCCGCATCTTCACGAAGCCATTCAAATTCAAGGGCAGGATCTTCGAAGGATAGCTCCTGTAAAGCAACAGCCAGAGCAGGGTAGTCTTTGTCGTTTACTGCTTTAACTTGTGCGAACATTAAAGGGGTTGCTATTTTTACCTCGGTTGGGATTTCTGCGACCGAATCGCCCAAAATATCTCCGACGCAAACGCTGCTGAGACCGCTGATCCCGGCTAAGTCGCCAGCCACAGCCATTCCTGTCTCTTCATATCTGCCAGGAAATATCCGTCGCACCTGGGTAACCTTTTCCGTTGTGCCCTGAGTTGTATTATAAACAACGTCGCGGTTGTTTATATTGCCATTAAACAAACGTATGTGGGCGATCTTTCCCATTGTTTTATCATGCGAAATACCATAAACCAAAGCCGAAAGAGGTTTGGCGGGGTTGCCGCCGGAATCAGGTAAATACCTGACAACGAAATTCAGTAAATCTTCTATGCCGGTTCCCAATTTAGCTGAACCAAATAATAAGGGGTAAACAGTGCAGTTATGGATAAGCTTTGTTAACTGGCTATCGAGTTCCTCAAAAGCAATCTGATTACCATCCAGATAACGATTCAGCAATATTTCATCACTTTCTACTATTTGCTCCACCAAAAGGGAAGGCATGGATTCAACGCTCCAGAGTGTAGTAAGTGTTGCATCGTTTTCCCCTTCATTTCGTGTTTCCTGAAGTGGTACCGGCCGGATGTAAAGCTCTTTTGTAATCGAATGGATAACAGATTCAGTATCGGCTCCGATACGGTCAATTTTATTGATAAAAAAAAGGACCGGAATATGGCGGTCACGCAAAGCATTCCATAAATTTTCAGTTTGGGCCTGCACTCCTTCAACGGCAGAAATTACCAGTATCACGGCGTCAGGGGCACGGAGCATGCGTTCAACATCGGCTGAGAAGTCAACATGACCGGGGGTGTCGATTAGATTTATCCGTGTATTTTTCCAATGAAAAGATGTGTTCGCGGAACAGACTGAAATTCCTCTTTCCTTTTCAACCGGCAGGTAATCTGTTTGGGTTGTTCCCTGTTCAATATTTCCGGGTTGGCGGGTTTGCCCGGAAAGGAATAGAAATTGCTCCGTAATAGTAGTTTTTCCAGCGTCGGCATGAGCTATAACAGCAATATTTCGGATAGATTCCTGGCGGTTGTGAATCATAGTAAATGCAAATGTAAGAATTCGGGACTTACAGAAGTGGATGAGGTTGTAAGAGGTAAATTGATACTGCGATAATGAGTTAATGCGATAATGGGTTAATGCGATAATGCGATAATGTGATAATGAGTTAATGCGATAATTTGAAAATGTGGGAATTTGAAAATTTGAAAATGATGGAAGTTGGAGATTGAGTTTTTGAATACAAAGGGAGTTTTCCAGTAGAGTTTAGATCAGTGGTTACACGGAATCAGGATTGTTTTTACAAAACTCGTTACTGATTTCTACTTCGGCACTTTTCGTAAATATATTGTCGATGCAATTCAGCAAACTGTAATCGCCAAGTGTGATAAAACGGCTTGCATTATCAACGATATCAGCTTCGGGATCAAAAAATGGGCGATCTGTTTCTATTCCATCTTCGTCTATTCCAATATCGCCGGTAATAAATTTCAAATTGGTAATGACCGGCAATTTGAGGTTTCCAGAAAAAACCATCTCCACCATGGCGATTTCTGCAGTCTGGCAATATTTTATCGATACCAATTCCGGATTGATTTTTTCACCGTAAATTTTTATTAACTGTTCTAAAATTTCAAGTTTTTGCATGTTTGGGTTTGTTGTATGTGTTACCCAATTCTTTCCGGAGTTGCTTGATTACACACGTTTGTATGTCTCAAAGGTGAATTTATTTCCTGTAGTGCAAGAAGGTGGCCCTAAAATTATTGGATTGGAAGCCTGACATTGCAATCATGATTATGCTCCAGTTTATGCTGTTTTCTCCCCACAATACGGGCAAACAATCCACAAGTTATCTAATTGGCTGTAGCATTTCTTACAAGTAACAACCTTTTCAATAACTGATTTAATCGGAATGCTGGTTTTAACAGTATAAATTTCAGGAATTTCCTTTAAAAAGCTTGATTCATTGCCTTTATCTGTAATCAAAAAGAGTTTTTCTTTTGCCCTGGTAATAGCAACATAAAATAAGCGCCTTTCTTCTTCCAACAAAAGATCGTGATTTGCCTTTTTTATTACCTGAAAAATCCGGTCTTCAAGCCAGATATCTGGAAAACCACCGGATCCCTCGGATAAGCCCAGAATAAAAACGACTTTTGATTCCAATCCTTTGGCTGCATGAATAGTTTTTGCCTGAACTCTGATACCTTCATCCTTGAAGCGAAAAAAATAAGGGCTGTACATCTTGCTTCTCCTATAAAGGAATAATATATCGTCGCTGGTGAAGCCATCTGCCTGAAGTTCCCTCACTTTATCCAGGCAGAACTGAACATTTTCTTTCTCAGAATTACCTGAATAGACAACTATCTTATGCTCCGATTTTTTAGAAGCGTAAATTTCTTTTTCTACCTTAAACTTGTTGTGCTTGATTACTTCGTTGCTTGCTCCAACAATGTTTTGAGTACTCCGATAATTCAGGTTGAGTTTAAGTACTTTTGAATCAGGGAAATGTTTTTCAAACTCAATGATATAACTTACATTTGAACCTCTGAAACCATAGATGCTCTGCCAATCGTCGCCAACACAGAATAATTGGGTATGCTCCGTGAGAAGCAGTTTTATCAGATCAACCTGCAGGTTGTTAACATCCTGAAATTCATCGACTAAGATATATTTGTACTGGTTTTTGTATTTGTTTGCTATATCCGGATGGTTCTGAAATAGTAATGCACTTTCGGAAATCATGTCGTTGAAATCGAGGTATGATTTGTTGGTGCAATAGTACTTATATCTTTCAACTATCGGAATGGCTATCTCATAGAAGTTGCGAACCCGTTCATGCTGGTCTTTTCTTGCATTATTTAATACTTCCTGAGGATTGTTATTTTCGACCTTAATCATGTCCGTTATACGCATGATTTGCCTTACGAAGTCTTTAACATCTTCATTATATCCTTGAAACTCTTCCCTATACGTTAAAGTTACTGTAGTTTGATAATCGGATGGCAAACGATTTCGGACAATGCTGTCCAATGTATGATTAAACAGGGCAGAATCTGCTGTCATACTTTCAAAGGTTTTCACCAGGAGCAAATTTCCCTTTTGAAATTGTTCTTCTTTGTTGATAGTTGAATAACTTTTATCGCTTACATGTTCAATATAAAGATTTGCAGCCGGAATATAGAAATCAGGGTGAAATGGAAAATCTTTCACATTCAATAAAGGC
>CAIXAQ010000942.1 GCA_903917425.1 uncultured Bacteroidales bacterium | reverse complement strand
TTTGTTTTGAATTATAAACTTTTTGCTGACAAGTGAATTATAAGGAGCTGTTTCGGGATATGATCTGCCAACAGGTTTTTGCCCGATTGTATATGGGATGCTATGTTGTTTCAGGATTGTAAAATATTTCTCAGGAAGGTTGGGCGCAACAAGCAAACCCGCTGGTGTGGGACAGAAAAAAATATCGGGATGCCCTGAAATCGCTTCATATGTGATTCCTTCGGTGGAAAATTCCACCCTTTCGCCATAAGCTGCGAGTTTTTGTTTGGCAGCAGCAGGCATTTTTTTGTCAATCAGTATGAGCATGGTATTCAAATCCTTTCATGTCGGCACTTTCGATATAGATTACTTTTCTAAAGTTTTGTAACAGCAAAGTTTTGTTGGCCGCCTTATGCCCGATGGCTGCATTCCGCATTCCATTGGCCACAGTAAGGCTGAGCAGGTTTTTTTTACCATTACCGAAAACCATATTACTTTGTATACGCCGCCAGATTTCCGAGAAAACCAGTTCGCCGAACGCCACATGAAAAGGCCCGGCAACCAGGCTTGTATTATCTGAAAAGCCTTCGGACGGGTGAAGCCCCATACGCAGTATTTTTACACCCGCTTCTGTAAATAGAGGAACAATATCGGCCACCCTGTTAATAGCTTCTTCAAGTGTCAGTGGACTGTATTTCCCATCGTGATAAAGCTTTTCCAGGTCTGTGTTTTTAATCACCAGGGTTGGATAAATGCGGGTGTTGTCTGCTCCCAAACGAATAATTTCCGAAGCTGTAAAAATAGATTTTCCGGCTGTATCTCCCGGCAAACCGACCATCATTTGCAGTCCAAGGTTAAAACCTTGTTCCTTTACCATATGCGCAGCTTCATGCACCTGGGCCACAGAATGACCCCGGCCGGCAAGTTTCAGCACTTCTTCATCAAGCGACTGCGCACCTAATTCAATGGTAGTAACGTGAAATTGTTTCAACAAGGCAAGAATTCCGTTGTTGATATAATCAGGCCGGGTTGAAATCCTGATTCCTGCCACGCGACCCGAGGCAATATAAGGTTGTACGGATGCGAGGTACACTTTTTGTCCTTCGAGAGGAATTCCTGTGAAATTGCCTCCGAAAAAGCCTATTTCCACATTACTGTCAACAGGAATTGTCAGCAGATGGGCATCTACTTTACTGATAACTTCAGCTATGGATGGAGCACATTCAGCGCCTGCGATGTTATATTGATTGCAAAACACACAGCGGTTTGGGCAGGCCTCTTCAGGAATAAAAACAGGAATGGTGGAATGACGGATTTTCATTGGAAGCAAAGATATATATTCCTGTCAACAAGGCAATTGCCAATGATTAGCAAAAAAAAACCGGGGAGAGATTAGCCCCGGGTGCAAGTAGTAATGAAGGTTAAACAATATAGGAGAACTAAGACTTACCAGCCTTCTTCTCTTTTTTTTCAGCCCGCTTTTCTTTTAATGATTTGACAGCAGGTTTTTTGACTTCTTTCTTCTCTTTATCCTGTGACTTTGCCATGGCGCTAGGTTTTAAATGATTTTACCGAT
>CAIXAQ010000941.1 GCA_903917425.1 uncultured Bacteroidales bacterium | reverse complement strand
GTAACGGACTAATGCGGCATATACAACAAGTTTCAGATCGTCGGGCGAAGAAAACTGCCTCCGAATAACAGCACTCTCAGCTTTTTGGATTAAAGCAATCTCTTTCGGATGCCTTTCCGTTTTTGAATGATGGCTGAGGAAAACCAACCGGGTTTTACGAAGGTGCGTAGCATGATCATATTCCCTTTCGGTAGGCGAAATGCCTTCTTTATCCTCGTAACCATAACCAGTACCGAAGATTCCCAGGTAAATATCCGAATTTGCCACCTCCTCAAGGTAGATTGTATCCACCCTATGATCGGCAGCCGGATGATTCTCGAAAATAAAAGGCTCAAAAAACCTTCCTAAAAGTGCATCCCTTGTGAGGTATTCAAATAAAAGCTGACGCTCAGTTGCAAATTCGCTTTGCACACTGCTTATAAAAACCTTTATTCGTTTCATATTTACATTGTATTAGCTATTGGACTTCTTCATCAAGCTTTATTGGTATCTGATATAAAAATCCATTCTTATCAGTTATTCAAAGGGACTTATTACCGCTTGCCTTCACTTCCATTTTACCACTATCCTTTGATAGCGGATTGATACCTTATAAATTACTCTCAAACTTATAATTATCAATAACATCCCTCACCTTTTCCAGGTCCTGTGCGGTATTCCGGATAATTTTATGCTGGCTGTCGTAACTGAAAATAGTATGGGGTATTACGATGAGTTTTATCTCATGTTTCGGAAGTTCTTCCCTGCGGCGTTGGTCGTATAATTTGCGCTGCTCATCACGGCTTACGCCGCTAACCGTTTTTATTTCGGGCTTATCAAAAATGGGTACTGCTTCGGAATGCTGCAATTCCTGGAATTCAATTACTAAATTCAGGCTTTCGTAATAGGCATCTACCGGCAATCTCGTTCTCGACTTCATATCTTTATGCAAATCGCCTAACAGGAAATCGAATCTTTTTTGCCGCTCCGCTTTTCGTTCCAATACGGAATCGCATAAATCGATCACATACGCTTCGTCGCTCAGCGAACGTGAAAGGGCTGCCGTTTCCCGCCTGGATTGCGTGCTCTCCCGCTTGTAGGGTGTAGAAGGGATGGCTGCATTTTGCGGAATAAAATACCAGTATGTATCTTTCTCTTTCCGCTCTGGATGTACAAAAGGTATCAGTTGCAGCTGCTTGTCCCGGTCTAATTCTCTTAAAATCTGACGGATAGGCAGGCCTTTTTTATGGTCTTTCGCAAAAATACCCGCTTCGATAAACGCAGGCATTAATTCTTTAGCCGGAACAATGGTAACGCTTGTATTTTTCTCGAAATACGCTTCAATAACCCTGTTAATGCTATCTATTTTTAATATATCTGTCATAATTTCTTGTTTCTTGTTTTGACGCTTCGATGTTGTTGATTGCCAGTGGTATCCTATATGTTTATACTAATCGTATTTTACCGGTGAGCAATTCCTGCATCATACCCTGTTTGATATATTTGAATTTACTTAACTTTTGTTCAAGTGTGAAAAT
>CAIXAQ010000940.1 GCA_903917425.1 uncultured Bacteroidales bacterium | reverse complement strand
TCTAAAGGTGTTCCGCTTCGCTGCACACTTGCTTAGGACTGCCTTTTGGCAGTCAAAATCTGCCTTCCTGCCGACCGTGCGGGGCTTTGTGGGGCTGCCTACCTGCTACCCTTGCGAAGGGCTGCAAATGGGTAAACGTCGTTTATAGGGCTTTATTCCGACCTTCTGAGGGATGCCATTTTTACCCTCTTTTTTTTGCTCTGATCCTGAAAACTGGCCAGCAAAAAGAGGGCAAAATCAGCGTTATTGGTGACCGTGGCGGGCTTTATATGGCTGCCTTTATTGCTACCCTCGCAAAGTATTGCAATACTGTAAAAGTCGTTTACATGGCTTTATTCGTGACCAGAATCGAATGTTTTATATATGGATGCATCCGGCATATATCCTGTTTTTTCGTCTGTTTTTCGTCTTTTTGGGTAGGGCGGGCACACGGTACAAGCTCAGTTAATTACATCAAATTGAAAATAATTTGATGTAATTAGCTGGAATAAAGAGAAATATAAAAAAGTAAAGGAAAATAAAAAATACTTTTCACTTTCACAAGCGAAAAGTTAAAACCCCGGGCAAACTTCCAAACCCAAACCCCAGGAGAAGCCAGGAGAAAACGGCTGCAAAAAATATACAATATACGAATATTGTATATTTTTTGCAGCTTATTTGTTGTATTTATTTTTGCTAAAATAGTGAAGAAATAAGGGTAAAAGCTTGTATATTAGATCATTATATTGTAACTTTAAGGTAAAGCAATTAATTAATCTAACCTTCTAATTACAAAATGATGAAAACCTACAAAACAACATGCCCGGAAATCGAACTAAAATTGAAAAGGGGAGAAGTAAAAAAAATGCAAATCAAAACCTCGAAAGATGCACACGAAGCGTTTAAATTTTTTTATGATCAGGACACGGTAGAATTAACCGAAACATTTTTAGCAATTTTTTTGAATCGTGCTAATAATACAGTTGGTTGGCTAAAAGTTAGCCAGGGAGGCATAACCGGCACCGTCGTAGATTTACGGCTAATTTTGGCCACAGCGTTAAAAATGGCCGCCACTGGTGTAATATTGTCACACAATCACCCTTCTGGCCAGCTTTTTCCGTCAGATGCAGATATACAATTAACTAAAAAAATAAAGGAAGCCGGTGTAATTATGGATATTCCTATATTAGATCATATCATATATACAGAGGAAAAATATTATTCCTTTGCTGATGAAGGGATAATGTAAAAATGTAAACAGTTACCAGCCGGAGCAATCCGGCTTTTTTTATGTCTGTTATTTTATTTAGAAACATTCTAAATAGACTATTTGCAGCCGTGTTGCATGAATTAAATAATATATAAATAATATTCGATTCATGCAACATTATTTTGGTGTTTATTTTTGCTAAAATAGTGAAGAAATAAGGTTAAAAGCTTGTATATGAGTGTTTTATATTGTAACTTTAAAGAAGTTTCAAACAAATACCGGAGCCCAAACCGAAGAAAAAGAGAGGCCAAAATTATGCAAACAAAATCTAAAGGCTTTATTAAATTAAAAGATGGGCGGACCTTTAGCCAGGGCACTGCATTTGATGTTGTACCATCGCCAACGCGGCCGGATTTCGGCGCTTTGTGTTTTCCGCGACCTAACGGCGCAGCCTTTAAAATTCCTTACACCAGGTTACCAAAACTTTTTGAAGATTTTCACGCAGTCACAGAAGCCGAAATTGAAACCGCGCTGATGGATTATTACTGCCCATCCATAACCGGCGCAGACGTAGAACCGGACGGCCACGATCAACATGGTTTCCCCTCCTGGCTTTTGGCACTGGCAATGATTTAATTTTTACGCTAACAATCAAAATCTAATTTTATGAAATGGTTTAAAAATATTGATA
>CAIXAQ010000939.1 GCA_903917425.1 uncultured Bacteroidales bacterium | reverse complement strand
CGACATTATCACATTTTCAAATTCCCCCATTTTCAAATTCCCAAATTTTCAAATTATCAAATTATCAAATTGCCACATTCCCAAATATGCTTACTTTTACATTTATAAACTCCTCCCCTGCTTTGATTACCAGATCCATCCAGATATTAGTTACCGGTCTTATACAGGGGGTTGGATTCCGGCCCTTTGTTTTCAGGATCGCGACCCGGTTCGATCTCACCGGCTGGGTGCTGAACACCAACGAGAATGTAAAAATTCAACTTACCGGGTCATCCGAAAATATTGATAAATTCCTTGTCTCTCTGCGAAATGAAGCTCCCCCTGCAGCCGCCATCGAGACTATTTCGACCATGGAAATGGAAATTACTGATTATGCCGGATTCAGCATCCAGGGCAGCCACAATATTTCCGACGATATTACCGAAATTAGTCCTGATATCGCGGTTTGCGATGAATGTCTTCATGACATTGACATGCATGGTAACCGGCTGAATTATGCCTTTGTAAACTGCACCAATTGCGGGCCACGGTTTACTATCATCCAGGATCTTCCCTACGACCGTGCCAAAACCACCATGAAACTTTTTGCCATGTGCCCCGCCTGCCGCAGCGAATACGAAACGGTTACCGACCGCAGGTTTCATGCTCAACCCACGGCTTGCAGCATTTGCGGACCGCAGTACCAGCTATTTGTTAACCATAAAATTACCAGCGATAACATTGATTTTATCATCCCTTACATCTCCCAAAATATTGATAATGGCGGAATACTGCTCATCAAAGGACTGGGCGGGATGCATCTGGCCTGCGATGCTTTTAACGAAACTGCTGTAGATCGTCTCCGTGAAATTAAAAACCGCGAAGGAAAGCCTTTTGCCGTCATGTTCCGGGATATTAAAACACTAAAACAATATGCAGAAGTTAGCAAGCAGGAGGAACAATCGCTCATTTCGTGGCGAAAGCCCATTGTTTTGCTCGAAAAGAAAGTGATTATCAATCAACCCATTCTTACCGAAGGTTTAAATGCCGGGTTAAACCTTCTTGGGGTCATGCTTGCTTATATGCCAATGCATTACCTGATGTTCCGCCAGTTAAAAACGGATGCAATTGTGCTGACCAGCGGGAATTTCAGCAGCGAACCCATATTGATTGATAACACGGAAGCACTTATACAATTCTCACACCTTGTTGATGCCGCTGTCCTGCACAACCGCGATATTTACAACCGCACCGACGATTCCGTGGTTCGGATAATCGAAGGAAAAGAAAGGATTTTTCGTCGTTCGCGGGGATATGTCCCTACCCCCGTTCGAACATCGTTCAACACGGAAGGGATCGTAGCCTTCGGAGCTGAGTTAACCAATTGTTTTTGTGTCGGTAAGGGAACCAAGGCATTTCTGAGCCAGCATATCGGTGACCTTCAAGGATTGGAAACTACCTTGTTTTATGAAAAAACTCTCGCACAGTTCATACAATTGTTCAGGGTTAAGCCTTCCCTTTTGGCTGTGGATATGCATCCCAATTACATTTCGACCAGAACAGGTTTAAATTTTGGCTATCTCCCCGTGGTCCAGGTTCAGCACCACCACGCCCATATTGCATCATGCATGGCTGAACACC
Source organism: uncultured Bacteroidales bacterium (assembly GCA_903917425.1). Classification (GTDB taxonomy): domain Bacteria; phylum Bacteroidota; class Bacteroidia; order Bacteroidales; family UBA4417; genus UBA4417. The sequence goes on along the minus strand of CAIXAQ010000939.1, from coordinate 6,336 downwards.
ATCTCGACGAAAAAGTGATTGGCGTTGCATTTGACGGAACCGGTTATGGTCCGGATGGCAATATATGGGGAAGCGAAATCCTTATATGTGATCTGAACGATTTTACAAGATGTTCGCATTTCGTATATATGCCTTTGCCTGGTGGCGATCTGGCTGCCGAAGAACCTTGGAGAACGGCCGTTTCGTATCTTTATAAAGTATATGGAATGAATTTTCTTGATTTGGATTTACCCTATTTAAATCAAATCGATCCCGAAAAAATCAGTCTGATCATTCATATGATCGATAAAAAAATTAATTGCCCCCTCACTTCCGGTGCCGGACGATTGTTTGATGCGGTTGCTTCTTTACTGGATTTAGTGCAGGTTTCAACCTTTCAGGCTGAAGGTCCCATGCGGCTCGAATCAATTGCAAGGCATGGATGTCAGGAGGTTTACCCTTTTTCTATTACTGCAACAATTTCTTTCGATGCCACTATCCGCGGTATAGTGGAAGATTTGATAGATGGAACTGATAAAGCAACTATTGCCGCAAAATTTCATAATACAATTATTTCATCTATCTTTGAAACTGTAAATGCCATCCGGATCAGGGAAGGGATAAGCAAAGTAGTTCTTTCGGGGGGCGTATTTCAGAATAAATACCTGCTCGAAGGGACAACCCGACTGCTTCAGAAAAATAATTTTAATGTTTACTCACATGCAACCGTGCCCACCAACGATGGCGGAATTGCACTCGGACAATTAGCCGTTGCATCTAAAAGAAGGGAATTAAAATGTGTTTAGCCATACCAGCCAAAGTGATCAGTGTTAGTGAATATTCCGCCCTGGTCAGCATCGAAAATGTAGAATATACAGCAAGTCTCCTGTTGCTTGCTGATGTAAAACCGGGCGATTACATCATGCTTCATGCCGGTTTTGCGATTGAAAAAGTGGATGCAGAAGAAGCAGCACTCACTTTGCAGTTACTCAATGATGAAGAAAAAAGCAGGCCGGGTTGATTTATGAGAGTTGAGTTAGGAGTTATAAGTTAATAGCAAGAAACTCTGAAACTTGAAACCCTGAAACTTGAAACCCCTAAAACCCAACCCCTATCCCCAAACTCCTGAAATGAAATATATAGATGAATACCGAAAAAAAGACCTTATTATATCGGTTGCCGAAAAGCTGAAATCAATTTCAAAAAAAGAAATTGTCTTGATGGAAGTATGCGGCGGCCACACTATGGCTATTCAGCGATTTGGGCTTCCATCCCTGCTTCCATCCACTATTCGTTTAATCTCGGGTCCGGGTTGCCCGGTTTGTGTTTCGAGCCAGCATTTTATCGATCTGGCAATGGCTTACAGCAAAATACCCGGAGTAATCGTTACCACATACGGGGATTTGATCCGTGTTCCGGGTTCAACCACTTCGCTGGAAAAAGAAAGAGCAAATGGCAGTGATGTCCGTATAATATATTCGGTGCTGGAGGCCCTCGAAATTGCACAAAAGAACCCTGAAAAAAATATTATATTTCTCGGAATTGGTTTCGAAACCACCGCCCCTTTAACTGCTGCAGCTATACTGGAGGCAAAAAAAAACAATATCACTAACTTTTTCGTACTTAGTGCGCACAAAGTTATGCCGCCGGTAATGAAAGCTTTGGTTGAAGAAGGGGTTAAAATCGATGGTTTTATAGCTCCCGGCCACGTAACAGCGATTACAGGTACCGCCATTTATGATGAGCTGGCCTCGGTTTGCGGATTAGGAGTTGTAGTTGCCGGTTTTGAACCTGTTGATATGATGCAGGCTATTTTAATGCTTACGGCTCAAATCGAATCCGGCGCCCCAAAGGTGGAAGTCCAGTATCAGCGGGTAGTTCATAACGATGGGAATAAAATAGCCCAACGGATGCTGAGCGAGGTTTTCGAACTTCGTGATGACCAATGGCGGGGACTTGGTATAATTCCAAAAAGCGGTCTGAAAATCCGTGAAGAATTATCGTCCTTCGATGCGGAGAAAAAATTTCAGGTCGAGGTACCCGAATCAACTGAACCAAAAGGCTGCATTTGCGGGCAAATCCTCCGCGGGTTGAAAACACCTGTCGATTGCGGTCTTTTTGGCAAAAAATGCACTCCCACCGATCCTGTCGGGGCATGCATGGTTTCGGGTGAGGGAACTTGTGCCACTTATTATAAATACCGTTCATGAAGCGCAAAGAAGATAAAATAATGCTGGGTCACGGCAGCGGTGGCCGTATGATGCATGACCTGATTGCAGATTTGTTTTTGAAACATTTCAGCAACAACATTTTAGATGAGCAAACCGATGCTGCAGTTTTGCAGGTTGGATCGCATGAAATTGCGTTTACCACCGATTCGTTCGTCATAGATCCCTTGTTTTTCCCCGGGGGAAATATAGGTAAACTTGCTGTCTGCGGAACCGTGAACGACCTTGCCGTTTCGGGAGCCGAACCACTTTATATCAGCGTTTCATTTATTCTCGAGGAAGGTTTTCCGATGAATGAACTGGAATTGATCGTTGAATCGCTGGCAGCTGAAGCAAAAAAAGCCGGTGTGCTTATTGTTACAGGCGATACCAAGGTCGTAAACAAGGGCAAATGCGATAAAGTATTTATCAATACTGCCGGTATTGGCCGGATGAAGGTGGAAAACCGTAATATTTGCAAAGCACAAGGCATTAATCCAGGCGATGTTATTATTGTGAATGGCACTATTGGCGATCATGGCATGGCTGTTATGAATGCGCGCGAATCCTTTAATTTCAGGACAACTGTTGAATCCGACTGTGCTTCCCTGAACCAATTAATCCAGGAAGTATTGGATAAATCGACTGTAAAATTCATGCGCGATCCTACCAGGGGTGGGGTGGCCACAGTGCTGAATGAACTTGCAGCTAAGACAGAGTTAGGTATTGAAATTGATGAATCAGCATTGCCCATTAATAAAGGTGTGAAAGCCATGTGTGAATTGCTTGGTTTTGATCCGTTGCACATAGCCAACGAAGGAAAAGTACTGATAGTTGCCGACCAAAAAGACAGTTCTACTATTATTGAAATCCTGAAAAGTAACGAATTAGGTTTACAAAGTGCTGTTATTGGCCGCGTTGTAAACGATCATGCGGGAAGGGTCGTATTGAAAAACGAAACAGGTGGCCGGCGCATTGTTGATTCGTTGGCTGGTGACCAGTTACCACGAATTTGCTAAAATAAATTATGCACGAGTTCTCCATGGCTATCGAAGTAATCAATCTTGCACAGCGCGAGGCTGAGAAAAATTCAGCTTCTGCCATACAGGAAATTACCATCGAAGTCGGTGATTTAAGCGGAGTTGAAGCTGATGCTTTCGGATCGGCACTTGAATTGCTGGTTAAAGATTCAATTCTTGAAAATGCAACTATTAGTATTATAAGAACTTCGGGAAAAGGAAAATGTAACACCTGTAATTTAGAATTTGAAATGAATCACAGAATGGCTGTCTGCCCGCAATGCAAGTGCTTCCCTTCTAAAATCAGCGGTGGCGACGAGTTTCGGGTAGTATCGCTGGTGGTTGACTAAATGAGTTAAACATTGTTTTGGTTTCAGAGTTTCAAGGTTTCAGAGTTTCAAATTAATTACAAGCATCACTGCAAGTTATATTATGTCTCAAAAGCTGCATATTATTAGTACTGAAATCTCTTAACGTGCAATTAATTGAGTTGGAGTAACTAACTATCGGCACTCTGAACCCGGAACATCGAATAAAAATATAACAACTAATAATCAAGATAAAACACTAAGACTATGTGCGATACTTGCGGATGCGGAGATACAGACGAATTAAAAATTCATGACCGCCAACCTGTTCATGACCATAAACATGACCATAACCATGACCACGACCATACTCACCCTCATAGCCACGAACATTCACATTCGCATGATAGTGTGTTATTTACCCAATCCCATGATCATGGTGCAAAGAAGGTAATAAGTCTGAATGTTGATATACTTTCGGACAACAACCGCCTGGCTCAGCTTAACCGCAAATCGTTTGAGGCCAGGAATGTGCTTTGTTTAAACCTGGTAAGTTCGCCAGGCTCAGGCAAAACAAGCATTCTCGAAAAAACGATTAAGGCGCTTATTGCTAACAGGAAAATATTCGTAATTGAAGGTGATCAGCAAACGCTGCTTGATGCCGATAGGATTGAGAAATCAGGCGCACCGGCCATTCAGATCAATACCGGTTCGGGCTGTCACCTGGATGCCCGTATGGTTGATTCAGCATTCAAAAAGCTGGATGTAGTACCCGGCTCCATACTTTTCATCGAAAATGTTGGAAACCTTGTTTGCCCGGCTTTATTCGACCTGGGCGAATTTAAACGGGTTGTGGTTATAAGCGTTACCGAAGGAGAAGACAAGCCGCTGAAATATCCTTATATGTTCCAATCGTCGCATCTGTGCCTGATCAATAAGTCAGATTTGCTTCCTTATGTAGATTTTAATACTGATAAAACCATCGAATACGCACGTTCGTTAAACCCGAACCTGGAATTTATTATTGTATCAGCTAAAACAGGCGAGGGAATGGATTTATGGTTTGATTGGCTGTCGAGACAGAAATAGACTTGCTCCTTCAGGAAAACAGAATACAAAAAGAAAGTCAGATTTTAATTCTGAAGTTTTTTAACAAGTTCCTTAACCTGGATGATAGCTTCAGGTATAGCTGCTTCGATTTCGGAGGTGAGTTCCATCCCCATATCCTGAAAATCCTTTATGGAGATTGCAACAAGATGAATTTCAGGCATATTGCCCAGCATAAAGGCAGCATCTATCAAATCCTTTAAGCCTATTTCATGAGCACTTAACTGTTTTGGGAAATCTTTTGCATATTTAGGAAACAACACCCTTATATGCCCTGCATCAAAATCATCCAGGGCGGCATCAACGATTATCACTGTTTTATACGATTGTATGAAGCCGAGCAGATGAAAACCACCTGTGCCACCGTCCATTAAATCGGCTGAGTCGTATCCTTCCTTTTCAAGCCTTGTAACAACATGGATCCCAACCCCTTCATCGTTCATCAATATATTGCCAATCCCGAGAACCAGGATGCTTTTTTGTATTTGAGTCAACTTTTGGATTATTGGTTATTATTAAATTTCGGATAAGTAATCGGATAAAAAAGTGCTTGGAGCATGGTGCTTAGTACCTGGCAGATTGAAATAATTGCGATAATTCCTGCTTTTACCCAACTACAGTCTTACTAAGCACAATGCACCAGGCACTATGCACATTAACAACTAAAGTATTAAAAACTAATCTTTCGGACAGTCTTCACCTTTGGCTTCATGACGTTCTACAGCATCTTCTTCAATAAACTTCCAACCGCCAATCATGGATGATGTTACACCACGGCGTTCGATATAGTCGTGATAGAAAACGAGATAGATATGCACCATGGCGAACAAAATAAAGCCCCACATTAAAATATGATGCAGTTGCCTCACGTTCATATCACCACCCATTAAGGGGACAATCCATGCAAATAATTTGGGGAAAAAGGATGAACTCATAGCTGAGTACATTCCAAAACCTGTTAAGCTTTGCAACATGAATATCAGGAAGGTGATAAAATAGATGAAAGCAGCCAACGAATTATGGCCGATTGAATCTACTTGTTTATGGGTTATCTGCAGAATGTCAACCTTGATTACATCCATAATTTCCTTCCATTGACAACGTTTCAACGGAATAAAATTATACCAGCGCGCGAATTCATTTCCGACAAAACCCCAATAAGTGCGGAACACAAAATTGAAGAAAAAGACAAACGCGGTCACAAAGTGGATAAAGCGCACTGTACCAAACCAATAGTTGAAGTAGGCTTCGGTTCCTTTCATAAACGAAAGAGGGTTGCCAATTAAAAAACCAGTGATACATAAAGCCAACACGCAAAAGGCATTAACCCAATGATACAGGCGGACGGGAAATTCCCACACATGCACTTCACGCATGGGGACGGTTCTGACTCTCATGGCCTAGTAGGTTTTAAGTTCATGAATATGGCTTCCATTTTCATCGTACACATGCACAGCACATGCCAGGCAAGGATCAAAAGAGTGGATGGTCCGGATAACTTCCAACGGTACTTTAGGATCGGCAACCGGCGTACCAATCAACGATTCCTCAAATGCTGAGCGTTTTCCTTCCAGATCGCGTGGGGCGGCATTCCATGTGGTAGGAACCACCAATTGGTAATTTTCGATTTTTTTATCTTCGATTACGATAAAATGGGATAAAGCGCCGCGCGGGGCTTCGACCAGTCCGATGCCTTTTGCTGTTTTTGGCCACGAT
>CAIXAQ010000938.1 GCA_903917425.1 uncultured Bacteroidales bacterium | reverse complement strand
GGCACTTCAGGCACTTCAGGCACTTCAGGCACTTCAGGCACTTTAGGCACTTTAGGCACTTCAGGCACTTTAGGCACTTCAGGCACTTTAGGCACTTTAGGCACTAAAAAAAATTGAATCCATTAATTAATACTATAATTCCTTTCACCGGTCAACTTCCCGTTTTCATCCCAGGTTCGCCACGTTCCGGTTTTTTCACCGTTGCTGTAATACATTTCATAACGCAGAGTCCCTTTTTCATCCCATATGCGCCAAATACCATCCTTTTTATTATGACGGTAATTGGCCTCAGCAATTTTTATGCCCGCTTCGTTATAAGTATTCCACAAACCGTGCTTTTTCCCTTCGAGGTATGAGCGTTGTTCCTGCAATGTTGCGTTTTCAAAATAGATTTCGGTAATTCCGTCTTCCTGGCCATTGCTGATATTTTGTACCTGCTTAACGTTTTTATTAGGCCAGTACTCAGTGTATGTGCCGGTGTAAAGCATTCCGTTTTTATAAAAATAGCCATCGCTGAATTCGAGTGCCTGGCTATAAACGCAGGTTATAGTAAACAACAGTATGGATAATAAAAGTAATTTCTTCATAACATCGGTTTTATTCTTATTCACACTAACAACATTCGAACCATTTGGTCGAGAATGAACAAATTTACTTATTAAAATTGACAACAACACCAAGCGAAAACAGGCTTCCGGGTTTATACTCCAGGGTTGACTGTTCGCGGTTTACCGTGGCCCCTTCGAGATTTGTATATTTAACATATTGTTTTTCAACAACTTTCTGGTTCAGTATGTCCTGAATACCAGCCTTGATCTGTACGTTTTCTCCAACATTTTTAGTTATAGTCAAATCGATTACATTTCGAGGCATTTCATAAACATCTGGTGTATCGAGGCCTACTACTACGATTCTTTTACCTATTACATTGTACAGCAGGCTCACCATCAGGCCATGAAGATTATCCTGATAGTACATCCCAAGGTTTAAAATATAGGGCGACTGTCCTTGCATCGGGCGTTTGGCCTCAGCGGAATAGAATTTGGCCGTGTCGAGTTTAATCTCACTCTTGATGTAAGAAGCGTTGGCAACCAGCATGAAATTTTTAAAGTATCTAAGGAAATTATCCTTTTTCCCAAGACTTTCGAGTGATTTCCGTATCTCAATTTCGGCACCATAGTTTGTAGCACCCAGTGCATTCTGGAAGGTATAATCTTTACCGCTTCCTGAATTGATTTCAATGGTTTCGATCGGTTTTTTGAAATCCTTGTAAAACAAGCCAAATACAAATGTTTCACTCGGACTGGGATAATACTCATACCGCAGATCATAGTTGCTTATTCTTGCATTTTCAAGTTCAGGATTACCGCGCACCAGCTTTTTCAGTTCGAAATCGTAAAACGCAAAAGGAGCTATTTCGCGAAACTCGGGCCGATTTATTGTCAGACCATAAGAAATACGGGCAAGGGATTTTTCGGTAAATTTGTAGCTTAGGTTTGCCGATGGGAAAAAATCAGTTTTATCAATCACGATATTCACTTCCTCGCTGGCATTATCACTTGAATAACTGTGCATTTCCTGGTCGTTTTTCTCCATTCGTACCCCTGTGTATAAATTCAGTTTGGATGTAAAAGGCAGGTTCGCGGCCAGATAGGCTGCCAGGAGATCGTTCGTAGCAGTGTAAGAATCACTTTTATTGGTTGTTTCATCCAGTTTAATACCCGTAGTGGTATTGATATTGGTATCTGCAAAAATCACATCCACCGCCTCGTAAGGCAATCCCCAGTTGAATCTGGACGTATTTGAAATTGCATAACCTATCAATCGTGCATTAAATTCGCGGTTTTTCTTTTCCAGGTACATTCCTGCTTTAAGTTCAGGTTTGAAGTTGCCTAAAGTAAATGTATTCGTAAAGTTAAAGTTGCCGTTGTAAATGTGCTCTTTCAGGTCCTGGTAAACGCGTCCTGATAATTCAGGAGTAGCGGAGAAAGAAAAATTTACTCCATACTGACCAAAATATTGATTATCAGGATCTTCGACCAATGTACTGGAAAGCCGTTTCAAATCAGGCTGGTATTTGTCGGCATAGGAATAGCCTAAAGTCCAGTCAAAATGAGTTTGGTTTTTCCTGAAATTGTGATCACCCGCCAATTGTCCTGAATACGTATTCCGGCTGGTAAAACTCAGTTCTTGCGAATGGATGGTAAGCCCGCCGTAATTGTCGCGCCCCCTGCGGTCGATCACCTGGGTATACCCCTGGTGGTTATACAAATTGCGGAACTCAATTTTCTGGTTGTTACCAAAAACAAATAACCAGTTACTTAATGCCCCGATTTTAGCGGTGGCCTTATTGCGTATATCATTAAAATAATAACTGGTATCTGATCTATCCTTTACTGTATCATACTGCTGATAATCAGCACGGAACACTTCGTCTACATCCTGCACATAACTGTATGTCATACTATTAATAGTACCTACGGATACTTTTCCAAGCAAAAAACGTCGGGTAAGCCCGAGTTGAAATCGCTGATCAGGTAAAGCCTTACTTAGCGATGGAGTCCATACTTTGTCCAGTTCCCTTCCAAGCTGCTGCCGTTCGTATTTATCGGTTACTTCGTTAAGGTGTGACGGAAAATCTGCCGGTAAAGCACGACTGCCATCGTCGAACCCTAACCATTCGTATTTGCTCATCTGGTAATTACTAAAATCCTTAAAAGTAGCACCAGGTCGGTATGAAGTGGAATAGGCTATGGAAAAGCTGTTTTTATCCGCATTGTTTTTTGTAAAAATCTTAATGGCTGCTCCGGAGAAATCAGCAGGCAGGTCGGGCGCAGGACTCTTGAACACCAATATATTTTCGAGCATCGAACTTGGAATTACATCAAATGAGAAGGCCCGCACATCCGCCTCGGAACTGGGAGTTGATGCATTGTTAAGCCAAACCGTATTATAGCGTTGGCTAAGCCCGCGTACCATTACGAAACGATCGTCCATAATTGTAATACCGGGTACACGCCTGATAACTTCCGAGGCATCACGGTCCTGCGAGCGGTTTATCTGCTGGCTCGAAATGCCGCTAACTACCAGGTTACTCATTTTCATGGACGAAAGCATGGATATTTCACTGCCTCCCATCTTGCTTTTTGCCGAAATCACTACACCTTCCAGTGCAACACTGTTGCCTTCCAAATCTATGTTCAGTTCAAGCATGACACCTTTCACGACTTTGACCTTTTCGAGGATTTGGGTTTTGTACGAGATATATGAAATAACAAGATTGTAACTTCCTGGTGCTAAAGATGATATAGAATAGTTGCCGTCGAGGTCGGTTGTCGACCCTGTGGTAGTACCTTGTATTAATACAGTTGCCCCTACAAGTGTTTCCTTTGTTGTCTTATCTGATATTACTCCTTTAATCCCTGTTTGTTGTGCTATTGCGATTGTGGCAATTAACAACAGACACAATGTTAAGTATTTATTTCGCATTTAATTCAATATTATATTCATGTTAATTGACTGCAAAATTCGAAAGTTACTATTAACTAAATGTTAACATACTATTAATATTAAAAAAGAATGAAAACATACCGCAAAGCCCAGTAAATCTAATAGATATTGAGAAATGCCAGCAATTTATCCAATAACAATTTGATTTAATTTCCTTAATACAGGCTTAACACTGTTGTAATCCAGCTAGACTACTTTTGCTGCAAATCAAATTCTAAAAAAGATGAAAAAATTATTACTCTTAAATCTTGTGCTGATGTGCATGGCAATGGCCGGCTTCAGCCAAAGCACAATTAACGATCCGTTTTTTGAGCAGGTTGCTTACCGTGGTGCCTTCGGGACAACAAACGACTGGACTGCCGGTTGGGCGAACTGGAGCTGCCAGACTACTGTTTATCCTGCCGCCAATGTTACAGTTCAAGGTGAATTAACGACCAATACCACCTGGACATCCAATAACGTGTACCTTGTGAAAGGGTTCTTTTATGTTCGTGACGGCGCAACGTTAACCATAGAGCCGGGCACAATCATCCGCGGTGATAAAGATACTAAAGGTTCGCTTATTATTGAGAAGGGAGCCAAACTGATGGCAGTGGGAACACTAAGTCAGCCTATTATCTTCACCTCAAACTTTGCACCAGGTAGCAGGGGTTACGGCGACTGGGGTGGTGTTATCCTTTGCGGTAAAGCTACTATTAACCCTGCGGGAGGATCAGCACTTATCGAAGGCGGTCCAACTTCTGTATATGGCGGAAACGACGATAACGATAATAGCGGAAGCCTCAAATTTGTTCGTATTGAGTTCCCTGGAATTCCTTTTATTCCGGACAAAGAAATCAATGGACTTACCTTTGGCGGTGTTGGTAAAAGCACCCAGATTGATTATATCCAGGTATCCTACAGCGGGGATGATTCGTTTGAATGGTTCGGAGGAACAGTTAATTGCAAACATTTAATCACTTATCGCGGATGGGATGATGAATATGACACCGATTTCGGATACAGAGGAATGATACAATTTGCAGTAGGACTTCGCGACAAAGATATTGCTGATCCAGGTTCAGGATCAAATGGTTTTGAGTCGGATAATGATGCTACTGGTTCGACAAATACCCCGATTACCCAGCCAATTTTCAGCAATTTTTCATTATTCGGCCCTAAATATGACCTTACAACATCCGTTAATTCAAATTTCAAACGTGCCATGCACCTTCGCCGTAATACCAGACTGAATGCTTATAACTCCGTATTTACAGGCTGGCCTACAGGTTTATTTATTGATGGAACTGCTTCACAAGGCAACGCAACCAATGGCAACCTGAAATTACAACGTTGTGTAATGTCAGGCATGGGCACTTTTTTTACAAGCGATTTCGAGCGCGGTTTCTTTTTGACACCAGCATCCGGAAATGACACAATGGCTTCGAATGATCTTTTGATGTACCTTGATCCTTTCAACCTTGGACAACCTAACTTCCTGTTGCAAAGTGGATCCGAACTGAAATCAGGTTCCATCTGGCCACAAACAGGCTTGAAAGAGAATAAACTGGCCTTTGCTGCAAATATTTATCCTAACCCGGTTTCATCAAGCACAACGATCAGTTTTAATCTGGAAAAAACGAAGAACATCACTGTTTCCCTGTACGATATGATTGGGCATAAAGTAGCCACAATTGCACAAAGCCAGTATTTTGCAGGTAAAAATGAAGTTAATTACAATGCATCGTCACTGCCTAAGGGAATGTATTTCGTTCAAATCACTGACGGAGTAAGCAGTAGTTCACTGAAGATGATTGTTAAATAGAACTGAGTCCTATTCCAAATTTTTATATCAATAAAAACCGTCCCAAATCCGGGACGGTTTTTTTATTTAACCTGTCAAATAATACTTTAATTCCAATACATTTCATTTCATCCGGATCACTAAATCCATCCTTCGTTAAGTAAGCCAGGAATTGAAACATATAATCGCTCATCTTTTGATACAAGGAAATCAAGAAAAATCAATGGCGATGGTTTGATAAAAAATGATTTGAACAGATACAAGTACCTTATGGTTAGCTGAATATTACCAATGAAATACTATAATACTCATTATCAATTATATGAATGAAATTCGATGTTATATCTGTTAACAATTACAAAACAATAAGGTAATAAATACCTAACATAGAATATATACATTCGCATTAAATATTTAAACAATTAAATTAAAGCATTAATGGAACTTGACAGAATTTTTAGTTTCCTGGTACCTAAAGACCGTAAATTTTTTCCTCTTTTTAATGAAGTAGCCAACAACCTCGTGGTAGCTTCGGAACTCTTTATCAAATTACTTGGTGAATCGGATTCGGGTAAAAGGGTGGAATATATCAAAGCAATACACGACTCTGAACATGTAGGCGATGATCTTACCCGAAATCTCATGAATGAACTTAACGGAACTTTCATAACTCCATTCGAAAGGGAGGACATACATATTTTGGTTGATAAAATGGATAGCATAGTTGATTTACTTCATGGTGCATCGAAAAGGATACATATGTATAACTTATCACAATTTCCGAAGGAATTCATGCAGATTGCAGTTATTATACACGCTGCTATATTGGAAATACAACTTGTTTTACGAAATGTGAAGAGTGTAAATGATTTCAAACTATACCATAACTCTTGTATCAAAATCAGTGACATGGAGTCAGAAGTTGATGACATTTATCAATCCTTTCTAGCTAATCTGTTTGAAAACGAGATGAATGCAATTGAACTGATTAAAAAACGTGACATCCTTACAGCACTTGAAAAAGCTATTGACAGATGTGATGATGTAGGTAAAGTTTTTTCGACTCTGATTGTAAAAATGGGTTGATGGTTAAATTGTTATCGAAAATCTTTAAGAAAAAATAACCGGCTAATCTGCTACCAATGAGCTTCACATTATTAATTGCAATAATTGCACTTGCGCTCATATTCGATTTCATTAATGGGTTTCATGATGCTGCAAATTCAATTGCTACTGTTGTTTCAACCAAGGTGTTAACGCCTTTGCAGGCAGTAGTTTGGGCCGCATTTTTCAACCTAGTAGCGTTCCTGGTTTTTGAACTTCATATTGTGGATACAATTGCTAAAACAGTTGATACCTCAGCGATTAATTTACATGTTATACTTGCGGGTCTTATTGCTTCTGTTATTTGGAATTTATTTACCTGGTACCTGGGGATTCCGTCCAGTTCCTCACACACGCTGGTTGGCGGTTTTGCCGGTGCAGCTGTTGCTTATGCAGGCTGGGATGTAATACAAACAGGAAAAATTCTTAAAATCGCAGCATTTATTTTCCTGGCACCATTACTCGGCATGATATTTTCGTACATCCTTTCTATCGTGTTACTTTGGATTTTTAAGAATTTCAATCCCTTCAGATTAAAAAAATGGTTCAAGGTTGGGCAGCTACTTTCATCAGCCTTATTTAGCCTGGGACATGGAGGCAATGATGCGCAAAAAGTAATGGGAATTATTTCGGCAGCGCTCCTTGTATATTATAATGGTGTTGATCCTACTCAAATACCTTACTGGGCGACAATTACTTTTACTCAGGCAGGGAAAATAAACACCATTCCGTTTTGGATTGTAATTGGTTGCCATTCAGCTATTGCCGCCGGAACGCTTATGGGTGGCTGGCGAATTATTAAAACCATGGGGGGCAAAATCACAAAACTAACCCCATTTGAAGGTGTGGCTGCCGAAGGTGCAGGAGCTATGTTACTTTTTGGAACTGAAGCATTTGGCATCCCGGTGAGTACAACACATACAATAACGGGTGCAATTATGGGTACAGGTCTTACAAAGCGTATTACAGCCGTCCGTTGGGGGGTAACTATCAACTTGTTATATGCCTGGCTGTTAACTATTCCGGTATCAATGGTTATTGCTGCATTAATTTATTATTTGTTTGTTCTATTGGGTTGGACTTAAAAAAGGACTGATAAGATTACTATACATAAAACCATTTTTATTTTTCTTTATCACTATTATAGC
>CAIXAQ010000937.1 GCA_903917425.1 uncultured Bacteroidales bacterium | reverse complement strand
GAATTTTAACGACCTGCTTGATACTTTAAATGCGATTGCCGGAAAATATAATTTCCCTATTATCGTATCAACACATCCCCGTACACGCAAAAAGCTGGAAGAAATGCAGCGTACCGATTTAAGCCCTATGATTCAGTTTTTAAAACCTCTGGGCTTTTTCGACTATAATAAATTACAGTTGGAAGCAAAATGTGTCATATCCGATAGCGGCACCATCACTGAAGAATCAACCATCCTGAATTTCCCGGCCATCACAGTCCGCCAGGCGCACGAGCGTCCCGAAGGTATGGACGAAGGGACTATAATAATGACTGGTCTGAAAAAAGAAAACGTTCTGAAATCAATCGAAATAGTTGTTTCACAGGCAAAAGAAAAAGAAAGAAGTTTCAGGCTTGTGTACGATTACGATGTCGACAACTGGTCAAAAAAAGTTTTGCGCATCGTCATGAGTTATACCGACTATATTAACCGCACTGTCTGGAAAAAATAGCTTAACCTCAGCCTTAACCTCAACCTTAACCTCAACCTTAACCTTAACCTCACCCTCACCCTTTTTTCTATACTACATCTCAACAATCTCAAATAATTTACAACTCAAATTTATATATATTATTATGTGCGGAATAGCCGGTTACATCGATTTTAATAAAACTACCCCTGCCGAAACAATCGGAAAAATGGTTCAGGTATTGAACCATCGTGGACCAGATGACAGTGGTGCCGAACTATACAATACAAAAAATGCTGACATAGGACTTGGGCAGGCCCGGCTTTCAATTATTGATTTAAGTTATGCCGGCCATCAACCTATGCATTATAAAAATCTGAGCATTGTATTTAATGGCGAAATTTATAATTATAAAGAAATCAAAATTAATCTTATAGAATTAGGCCATGTTTTTATCTCCAATTCAGATACTGAAGTTATTCTTCATGCTTATGAGCAATGGGGTAAAGAATTTGTACACCGTCTGATTGGTATGTTCGTTATTGTTGTCTATAATAAAGATGAACAAAAAATACTGATCTTACGCGACAGGGCAGGGGTAAAACCGGTTCATTGTTATTGGCTAGGTGGATTATTCCTTTTTGCCTCCGAATTAAAATCATTTCACGTTCATCCTGGTTTTATAAAAGAATTAGATAGACGTGCAGTTGAATTATTCTTTGCCCATGGATACATTCCTTCTCCATACTCTATATTTAAAAACTGTTTCAAACTTGAGCCGGGTAAAATTCTGGAACTCGATCTGAAAGAAAAAAAAATCACAATTGAAACTTATTGGAACGTTGATGACTACTATGTTAAACCTAAATTAGATATTAGTTATCACGATGCTAAAGATCAGGTTCGCGATCTTCTGATCTCAGCATGTAACTATAGAATGGTTGCAGATGTTCCTGTTGGGATATTTTTAAGCGGGGGCTACGATAGCAGCACATTAACAGCAATTCTTCAAAGGGACAGGACCGAAAAACTAAAAACCTTTACCATTGGCTTCCAAGATGGGCTCAACGAAACTCCATACGCTAAAGAATTGGCAAATTTTATAGGTACGGATCATACCGAATATATCTGCGCCCCGAGTGATGCACAAAGTATTATACCGGATCTTCCATTTTTTTATGATGAGCCCTTCGCCGACATTTCTGCAATTCCCACCATTCTGGTTAGTCAATTGGCTCGCAAGCAAGTTACGGTTGCACTTTCAGCTGATGCTGGCGATGAGATTTTTGCTGGTTATACTGTTTATCGCGAATTTGATAATTACCTGAAATTAATGAATTATATACCAGGCGGATTCAAGGGTATTACGAGCCAATTTCTTCGAATGGCTTCAATTCTTGTTCCATCATACAAGTATCAAACAAAACAAAAATTATTTGCTGTTTCTAAATCTTTAAACAAGAATAGACATTCTCAAACAACTTCTTTATTAAATATCGGAAAAAGTTTACCAAATCATTTCATGGGTAACCTTTTAAATTTTGACTTGGTAATTCCGCCTACCATTTATAAAAATAATTACGCCGGCTTCTCGAACGAAGTTGAAATAGCCATGGCAATCGACTACAGGATGTATCTTCAGGACTGCATTTTAACAAAAGTTGATCGTGCAACCATGTCGGTTTCACTCGAAGGTCGTGAGCCTTTTCTGGATCACAGGTTGGTTGAATTTGTTGCACAATTACCATTGGAATATAAATACAGCAAAGAAACTGACAAACGAATATTGAAGGACATTGCTCATGAATATATTCCTAAAAAACTATTGGATCGTCCGAAAGATGGTTTTGATCCGCCGATTTACAAATGGTTAAATAATGACCTGCGTTTTTTAATTGATGAATATTTATCAGAAAACGCAATAAAAAGATCCGGGCTATTCAACTATAATTTCATAAATCTGCAGGTTAAACTGTTTAGGGAAAACAAATTACATTACAAACCCTTAATTTGGAGATTATTGATGTTTCAGATGTGGTATTTCAAATGGATGATAGAGGTTGGTGACAGCATAAAGGAAATAACAAACAATTTTCCTCTTTAATAATTATATACCCCCTCAACCTCACACCCAACTACATCACACTTTATTTATCAAAGGTTAAGATTAAGGTAAAGGCCAAGCACTTCCCTCAACCTCAACCTCAACCTCTCCCTCAACCTCTCCCCATGTCCTTCTCTTCCGACATATACCGAAACCTTTCCAATCTTCCAGGTTGGCGCACAAACCGGAAAATTGTGATTTTCGAAAGCGACGATTGGGGTAGTATTCGTATGCCGTCCAATCAGGCCCGCGAGGCTCTTATAAAAGCAGATGCTGTTAAATTAAATGATTTCTCGCACTATTACCTTTTCGATGCATTGGAAAGCAACGATGACCTGACCTCCTTATTTGAAGTACTGTCCTCCTTCAAAGATCAGTGCGGTAATAATCCGGTATTTACTGCTATTAATGTTGTGGCCAATCCTGATTTCGAAAAAATAGCAAAAGGAAAT
>CAIXAQ010000936.1 GCA_903917425.1 uncultured Bacteroidales bacterium | reverse complement strand
TTATGCTTTAATTTGATATTTTTTCCGGCAAAACATTCGTTAAGGAATTAAAAATATAAAACACAGAACACAAAATATAAGTATTGCAAGCCCCTGACTTTTTCATTTTTAATTTAATGTTACGTGTTTTGCGTTCCTTTTTGGCTTCAGCGTGAGCTCAGCCGAACGTTACTGGCTTGTCCAGGTTTGGGATATCTTGTCAGCCAAAAACCTAAGATCCAACCCCCAAAATAAGAGCATTGGCCACAAAGCACCCGGTATTGCGCACAAAAAAAATTCCCTCGGAATTTGCATATTGAATCTTGCGACTTTGATCTTCAAAAGCAAAAGCCGCCCCCTACAACATCCCTTGTCCCTTCAAATCCCTTATTACGTGCGCCATTGATGATTTTCCCGATTTTTCCAGGATATTGGTTCTGTGGGTATTGATGGTATGCACGCTTCTGAAAAGCTTATCTGCAATTTCTTTGGCGCTCAGCCCTTCCGCCACAAGTTCAATGATCCTGAATTCGGTTTGCGAGAACATGCTTCCCATCATCAGTAGTTCCTTATCAGGAAAACGGAATAATCTGGTATCGTCGCCCACGTATATATGAAATCCTTTGTGGATATGATCAAATCCTGTAATATCTGTATGCACAAGTATCATAAAAACAGATTCGTACGGAACTTTGCTGTAAAACGCGTAGGCCTGATAAAGCATGTTGGTATATCCTCCGCCGGGGTTTTTAGCCCTTACGTTACTTGAAATAATCAGTTTTCCGCCTTTTTTAATATAAAACTCCTGGGCAGTACTGAGCAATTTTACCCTTATAAGATGATGTCTCTTCAAATCATCAGGGTGAGTGGTTGTAAGGAAATACCCGGCAGTAACCTTTTCGGGCTCAATCCCGAACATATCGCGGACTCTTTTATGGACAAATTCCATATCCAGAAGCATTACATCTGCCAGGTAAAACATTTGCCTGTTTTTCTCCATCATCTTGTCGAGTTCAACCATCAGGGGTTCGTGGGCATATGGTTCTGCGATACCCGACACTGAGAATTTCTCAAAAAACTTTAGAAGCAAGCTGTAATCCTGGTATTCTTTCACCATAAAATAAATATAAATTATATGCAAATATCTGGATTCAAAGGTACAAAAAATACAGTCTCATCAGTATTGTTTTCACATTCGCGCGTGGATAAATTTGTCATTTAAAATGTCATTTATATTCTTCCCATGGAAAACCGGAATGTGAACACAGATAAATTGGCGATTAAGCTCAAAGTATTGGAAAGTAAAATCCAGAAACTCAGTGAAATTACTGACCAGGTAATGAATGAGGTTGATACGGAATATCGGCGCCAGATAGAAGAGTTACAGCGGAAAAAGGAAGCAATTCAACTGAAAATGAATAAACTTTCCCAGATAAAAGAAAATAAATCATCATAGAACGAAGGCTCCTGGGAAAACATAAGTTTACAGCCGGTTTTTGCTGCCGTCATTTCTCCAAAATTCCACTTTTTACAAGCATAGCTCATTCTCATATCACACAGCATAATGTTTATAATAAAGGATTCAATGAATCAGGGCTATATGATTCTAATGAAAAACGCAAAAAAAGCTATGAAAAATCAAATACCTTGATTAATTCTACTTTGCTAAAATAAACCTGACAGATATTTTGAATCACATAGTCACAGTAGAGCGCATAGATAAGGACATATAGGCCTTCCGGATAGTATAAAATTCTCAAAATATGGTAACTGCAGGTAGAAATAACAAATTATCTAGGTGTTTTTTTACTGTGTCCTATTGTGACTATTGGGGTATTCTTTTAATCTGGTAAAGTAGAATTAAGTGTAATCGTGTTTACACAGGCCTGATAGGTTAGAAAAATACGGATAATTAACTATTGTCCATAGTCCGAAACGAATTTAATTTTATGTTGCACGAAAGACATGACAACGAGAGGTAAATCATCAATGCGAAAATTTAATTAAACTGCTGAAAATTATGATTTTTCTACAACTGGCAATTTTATTGATCTGTATTTTTATAGGTTCCCGTATGTCGGGCATCGGTTTAGGTGTGATGGGCATGATCGGCTTACTGATCCTGCTTTTTGTATTCGGCATGCAACCTGCCGATCCGCCGCTGGAAGTAATGCTGATCATTTTAAGTGTTGTAACAGCCGCCGCTGCCTTACAGGCTGCCGGCGGAATGGATTACCTGGTTAACGTTGCCGCTAAAATACTACGGAGTCACCCCGAGCAAATCACAATACTGGGTCCATTGGTTACCTATTGCTTCACTTTGTTTGCCGGCACAGCACATATTTCATATTCCATCCTGCCGATCATTGCAGAGGTTGCCACCAAGGCAAGAGTTCGTCCTGAGAGAGCCTTGAGCATGAGTGTAACAGCTGCTCATATGGGTATTACTGCCAGCCCGGTATCGGCTGCCTCGGCTGCATTATTGACGGTTTTGGTTGCCAACGGGATAAAACTGGCTGATATACTTTTGATATGCATTCCATCCACCCTTATCGGAGTACTTGTCGGGATATTGTTTGTTCTCAAACGGGGAAAGGAACTTGATAAAGACCCTGAGTTTCTCAAAAAAATGAAAGAACCCACTTTCGCCAAAAGCATTGAAGGTGAACAAAAGGATACTGGAATCGTACTTAAACCAGGGGCTGTAAAATCCGTTATAATTTTCGGTTTGGCTGTATTGGGCGTTATTTTACTTGGATCTTTCCCCGCCCTTCTGCCCGAGTTTTCAGGAAAAGAAGGATTTACTCCGAATTTTGCTGTGAATGCTGCAGGCCAGGTACAGATACCAAGTATGATCATGATGATTATGCTTGGAGCTGCCGGCCTGATCATTCTGTTTGCAAATACCACGGCTGCCCAGGTTACCAGGGTCAGTTTATTTTCATCAGCCGGTTCAGCAACTATTGCCGTATTCGGAGTAGTTTGGATGAGTGGCACATTTATGGAACATAATTATGTTCTTATTAAAAGTACATTAGGCGAAATGGTCACGGCCTATCCCTGTACGTTTGCAATCGCTTTATTTGCATTAAGCATTTTGCTTTTCAGTCAGGCTGCAACAACCAAGGCCCTGATGCCGTTGGGCCTCTCGCTGGGACTGGCTCCTGCTTTTTTAATTGGAATTTTTCCGGCCGTTAATGGTCACTTTTTTATCCCCGGATATCCTACCCTACTTACAGCAATACAATTCGACCGTACCGGAACCACCAAAATCGGGAAGTATGTTCTTAATCACAGTTTTATGCTGCCAGGACTCGTTACCACTGCGGCAGCAGTAATTGCCGGTTTAATTCTACAGTCCATTTTGTTATAAATCAATTTATTATAAACAACTAAACAGTAAACGCATGAAAAATGTTTCGAAAATTTTATTGCTTGCAGCAGCTTTTTCACTTGGATTGAGTTCCTATGCTCAGCAATTCCGGACGGAGAAAGACTTGTTGGGTGAAAAACAGATTCCGGCTGATGCCTATTATGGTGTTCAAACCATGCGGGCGCTGGAAAACTTCCAGGTAAGCGGGGTAAAAACAAATTTCTACCCGGATTATGTAAGGGCATATGCCATGGTAAAACTGGCTGCTGCACGCGCTAACACAGAAGTTGGCAGGATGAAGAAAGACAGGCTCGACATGATTGAAAAAGCCTGTAAGGCGGTGATTGATGGCAAATATCATGACCAGTTTTTGACTGACCTGTACCAGGGTGGTGCCGGAACATCTGCCAACATGAATGCCAATGAGGTATTGGCAAACATAGGGCTGGAAATGGGTGGTCATAAGAAAGGGGAGTATCAATATCTTGAACCCCATGATGATTTAAACATGGGCCAGTCGACAAACGATGTATATCCCACAGCTATTCATGTTGCCTTGTTATTGCATAACGACAAGGTTGTGAAGGAAGCTGAATTGCTCTCGCAATCGTTCCATAAAAAAGGAGATGAGTTTAATAAGTTTTTGAAAATGGGGCGAACCGAAGGACAGGACGCAGTGCCCATGACACTGGGACAGGAGTTTCATGCTTTCGGGGCACAGCTTGATGATGCTATCGGAGCCCTTCGCGATGCCGAAGCCTACCTGTGCCAGGTAAATATGGGAGCTACTGCTATTGGCACCGGGATAACAGCAACACCGGGTTATGATTTAAAATGCGCAGCTCAGCTTGCCAAAATTACAGGGAAACCCATTGTGTTGGCTAAAGACCTGATTGGCGCAACCAGCAGTATGCAGGGGTTTGTGTTGTTCTCTTCGGCGTATAAAAACCTGGCTGTTACCTTGTCTAAAATCAGCAGCGATTTAATCTTCCTTGCATCAGGACCGCGTACCGGAATTTTCGAAATCAACTTACCACCGCTTCAGCCTGGATCATCTATTATGCCGGGTAAAGTTAATCCTGTAATGCCTGAACTGATGAACCAGATATGTTACAAAGCTATCGGTAATGATGTTACGGTTACAGTTGCTTCGCGTGACGGACTTCTGCAACTGAATGCCTATGAGCCGGTTGTTGCCATTGCCATAATGGAATCGCAGGCCATATTTTTCAAATCAATGCCCCTGTTCAGGAAAAACTGCATCGACGGTATTACCGCCAACGAAGATGTGATGAAACATTATATCGATCGCAGTGTAGGAATTGTTACTGCTTTGAACCCAGTGCTTGGATATGAGAAAACCACCGAACTGGCAAAAGAAGCCCTTCAGACCAATAAAGGAATCCTTGAGTTGATCCGTGAAAAGAAATTACTGACTGAAGATCAGATTACAAAACTATTAGATCCGGCTGCTATGACCGGGCAGAAATAGCGAAACAGAGGTCAGCCTGGAATGTGAAAAATACATTTTTAATCTGGCCGGAAGACTGAAGCCGGAAGTTGATTTTGCAAATAAATTACTCTGACAGTACGATTAGATTAAACCTGAAAAATGCTCCATTTGCTTCTGTCTTCTGCCTTCTTTCTGTCTTCTGACTTCCGTCTTCCGTCTTCTGCCTTCTGTCTTCTGTCTTCTATCTTCTGACTTCCGTCTTCTGACTTCCGTCTTCTGACTACTGTCTTCTGTCTTCTGTCTTCTGACTTCCAACCCACCTGATAAACAAGAAAATAATACCACAAACAACAGTCAAAACCTTTAAAACTAACCTTTAAATTTAAAACTATGAAACAGATCGCATTCTCAATTAAAAGCACATTGGTTGCTCTATTGCTTATCATGAGTATAATCGCCAACGGGCAGGACAAAAAACTTCCCAATATCATGGTCCTTGCTACCGGGGGAACCATTGCCGGTGCCGGCGCAAGTTCAACAGGATCCGCTTATACCTCGGGCCAGGTTAAAATTGAGGCTATGATCGATGCCGTTCCGAATATCAGGACATTGGCTAATCTGAAAGGTGAACAAACTGCCAACGTTGGTTCACAGGATATGAATGTTGCAGTATGGCTCACACTGGCAAAGCGGATCAACGAACTATTGGCTGATAAAAATGTGGATGGAATCGTGATTACCCACGGAACTGATACCCAGGAAGAAACAGCCTTTTTTCTTAACCTCGTTGTGAAAAGCGATAAACCGGTAGTCTTAACTGGATCTATGCGTCCGTCCACTGCTTTAAGCGCTGAAGGTCCTCTGAACCTATACAACGCTGTGGCCGTGGCCGCCAGCCCTAAAGCAAAAGGCTACGGAGTGATGGTGGTGATGAACGACGAAATTCATTCGGCTCATAATGTAAAAAAGATGATGACTACGCCGGTTCAAACCTTCCAGTCACCCGAAGAAGGCATGATAGGATCAGTAAGCTTTGGTGATGTGTCATTTTTCCATAAACCTCACGGGCTGAATACGATCACAAGTGAATTTACTGTTGAAGGTGCAAAGGAATTACCTCGCGTGGATATAGTTTACGGATGTGCCGACATGTCGTCAGATTTAATTGACATCATGGTAAAGGCCGGAGCAAAAGGAATCGTAATTGCCGGTGTAGGCGACGGGAATATGAATGCCGGAACACTGGCAGCAGCAAAAAAAGCAGCAAAAGCTGGAATCTGGGTTGTAAGGTGTTCGCGTGTTCCGATAGGAACTGTCCTGGTTAATGGAGAAGTTAACGATAAAGAATTCGGCACCATTTGCGGTGGCGAACTGAACCCACAGAAATCAAGAGTACTTTTAATGGTTGCCTTGCAGAAGAAACGTTCCTGGGATGATATGCAGAAACTATTTCTTGAATACTAACCCGTTAATCCCAGGCTATGAAAGCAATCTGTTATAAAATATGGATACTTGCGCTCCTGTTTCTGCCAACTGTAATCAAGGCCCAGTACAGAGAACCACAGGCAGGAGATACAACCTATTTCAAAACGCTCATCCCGGCAGAAAAACAAAACCTTCTGAAGAATATGAGTATGATAGCAAACACCCGTTTTGCTTTTCGGAATGAGTACCAGGATGGTGAGTATACCGGTTCGAAGTTTAACATTGAACAGTTCAGGCTGGAAATAAAGGGTAAAATCCATGATAAGGTATACTTCCGTTTCCGCGACCGTTATACCAGGGCGCAGGAACCCCAATCGGTTGATGGCATCAGCCGTTCGACCGACCTGGCTTTCATACGGATGGATATGAGTAAAAAGTTCAGCATCTCAGCCGGCAAAATGTGTGCCGACTGGGGGGCTTACGAGTTTGATTACAACCCCATCGACATTTACGAATACTCCGACATTATCGAATATGCCGATAATTTCCTTACAGGGGTAGGCTTGAGTTATACAGCCAGTTCAAAACACCAGTTTACATTCCAGGTGCTTGATTCCAGGACAAAAACATTCAACGAATTATACGGTTCACAACCAAATTTTGAGGAATCAAAATTACCGCTTGCATTTATTGCGAACTGGCGTGGAAGTTTCTTCGACGGTAAATTCAATACCATCTGGTCGTTTGCCTATCATAACGAAGCCAAAAATACTAAACTGGATGAGCCGGCAGGTATGAATTATATTGCTTTGGGTAACCAGTTAAAACTCGGCAAATTTACTGTTGAATACGACTTTAAATGGAGCCAGGAAGAACTGGACCGTACCGGTATCATCAGCGAACAGGTGAACGCATTATCGGAATACCAGTATGCCCTTCCAAATACATTGTATATAGGGCATTGGCTGCATATGTACTACAGGGTAAATCCAAAAATAAATCTTGCTCTGGTAGGAATGGTGGATATTGCAAAATGGACCGATAGTTCCTATCCGGGCAAAACTACTGACGACTTCCGGACAGCATATGGAATTATCCCGACTTTTGAATACTATCCTTTCAAAGACCTGAACCTGCGTTTCTTTGTTAACTGGGTTGGGAGATCGTACAAGTATTCTGACTATGCAAAAGAGCAGATTAATGCTGTAGATACAAATAAAGGAAGAATTTCCATAGGATTTGTTTCACCCCTTGGAATATTCTAGTGTACAAATGGTTGATGTTTGGTTAGCCTGTGGCAGTATTGAAATATAGGTAAAAGCTCAATTTCCGACATCTGCTTTGACTTTTATCTTCAATTATACTGCTTCCGGCATCTTTAAGGCAGTAGTTAAAAATCCTATCTAATCATCTGTTCATAGAAGATACGCTGCGATTGGTTTTGAATTGACATCCGACATCTTTAGGGAAACAAAATAAGACATCATAAAAATCAAGTATATGGAAGTCAAAAATCTGAGTTCAGTTTTTAATAAATACAAACAGCTGTTTTATTTCCTTGCTTCTTTACTGGTGGCCCTGGTTATAACTGTTTTGGTTCGTGAACCCTCATTCACCCGGGCGCAAACCTATGTACTGTTCCTGCTTGTTTTTTCAGTCGGGTTATGGCTTACTGAAGCCGTTCCGCCATTTGCAGTCGGTTTGTTCATCATAGCTTACCTTGTCTTCACGCTGGGTTACGAGTTGTTTACGTCCACTCCGATGGATGTAAAGATTTATGTAAATACCTTCTCGAGCAGTGTGATCTGGCTGATGATGGGTGGTTTTTTCCTGGCTTCGGCCATGACCAAAACAAAACTGGATGCCGACCTGATTAAGATCACGATGAAAGTATGCGGGACAAATCCAAAACATATTATGTTCGGCCTGATGTTGGTTACGATGGCTTTTTCAATGCTTATTTCCAATACAGCAACTACGGCCATGGTAATAGCAGCATTGATGCCATTGCTTCTGAAACTGGGCAAGGGATCGCCTGCAGGGAAAGCGCTCATTTTGGGTATACCCATAGCAGCTACTACAGGAGGCATGGGAACACTCATTGGAAGCCCGCCGAATGCTATTGCGGTAGGAGCTCTCATAACAGCCGGGCATCCTATGGATTTTGTAACATGGATGTATTATGGAATACCGGTATCTATTTTTTTAACCTTGGCGGCCTGGTGGGTGCTTGTCAAGCTTTTTATGAAAAAGGAAGAAATGATCTCGCTTGACGAGATTATCGCTGAAAAAAATACTGTGAGCAGCGATTTCCGGATAAAACGTCTCACCGTGACTATCATACTTTCGGTAACGCTTATCTTATGGCTTACCAGCCCTATTCATAATCTGCCAGCAGCAGCAGTTTCGGCAGTTCCGCTGGTATTCCTTACTCTTACAGGAATACTGAAAGGTGAGGATATCCGTGCTATCGGCTGGGACACCCTTATACTGGTAGCCGGAGGTCTGGCATTAGGTACGGGACTGCAACAAACCGGATTGCTCGATTTATATGCAGGTAAAATAGCTACATTGAATGTGCCGCACCTTGTGTTCTTCTTCCTGCTGGCATATGCTACCATGCTGTTTTCCAATATCATGAGTAATACTGCTACTGCCACAGTTCTTATCCCTCTGGGGATGGCAATTTTGCCACAATATAGCATCGAAGTAGCTATGATCATTGGACTATCAGCATCCACAGCCTTATTCCTTCCTGTTTCTACACCTCCAAATGCAATTGCGTACAGCACAGGAATGATTGAACAGAAAGATCTGAGAATAGGAGGCTCTTTAATAGGATTGGTGGGACCAGCGCTGATAGTTCTCTGGGTCATGCTTATTTCCTGATTCCATTAAAAAGTGCAGAGTGCTGGGTGGCATAGTGCTAAGCATCAAATTTAACAAGCTTGATAAAATTTTATAGCCACCCTAATGAAAAACAAAGTATACCAACCACTGGGCACTGATCACTTGGCACCGAGCACTATGCACTAACCTCTAAGCACTAAAATAATTGATTTAATTCAAAGCAAAAACCACATAAGCATGAAAGAAAACACCGGGTATGAGTTGTTGCGAAACCCCCGCCTTAATAAAGGAACCGCGTTTACAATCGAAGAACGAAAGAAATATGGTTTGGAAGGATTGCTCCCTGCCCAGGTTGAAACTCTTGAAACACAGATGCTGCGTGTAAATGAACAACTTAACCAGATTGATCTTCCGATCCATAAATATAGTTACCTCACCAATTTGCTCGAAACCAATGAGACGCTGTTTTTCAACCTGGTAATGAATGATCCGGCAAAATTCCTGCCGTTGGTGTATACACCTACGGTTGGCGAAGCCTGTGAGAAATTCGGGCATATTTCGCGACGGCTCAGGGGATTATTTATTTCGATTGACCAAAAGAATCGTATAAAAGAAATACTCCGGAACTGGCCGGAGAAAGACATTCGTTTTACTGTGGTCACTGACGGGGGAAGAATTTTAGGACTGGGTGACCTGGGCATATGCGGGTTAGGCATTCCCATAGGTAAACTGGCATTGTATACCGGGTGCGCCGGCGTTCCTCCTGAATATACTTTGCCCATTGTGCTGGACACCGGCACCAATAACGAAGCCTATCTGAATGATCCTCTTTATCCCGGTTTAAAGCACAAAAGGGTTACCGGTAAGGAATTTGATGATTTTATTGAAGCCTTTGTCATTGCTATCAACGAGGTCTTCCCCAATATTTGTATTCAATGGGAGGATTTTAAAGGAGTTGATGCCATCCGCATACTGAATAAATTCCGCGATAAAGTCTGCACTTACAACGACGATATACAGGGTACAGCAGCCATTGCAACCGCCGGTTTTATTTCAATCAGCCGGCTAATGAACCGTCCTTTTATTGAACAAAAATTTCTATTCCTTGGTGCCGGGGCTGCTGCTTTCGGCATTGCTGACCTGCTGGTGCAGAAATTTATGAAGGATGGTTTAAGCAGGGAAGAAGCATTAAAGCATATCTGGATGTTTGATGTAAACGGATTGCTTGTACAATCAAGAACCGATCTTGCCGACTATCAGAAACAATTTGCTCACCAGGGCGATTTCACAAGCATTTTTGCCGATGCTGTTCTCCAGGTTAAACCTACTGCCATTATTGGTGTAAGTACTGTTGGTGGAGCATTTAACCAACAAGTTATCGAAAACATAAGCCTGGTAAATGAGCGGCCGATTATTTTTCCGTATTCAAATCCAACCTCTCATTCGGAATGCACTGCCGAGCAGGCATATACATGGAGCAAAGGAAAGGCGGTTTTTGCAAGCGGCAGCCCGTTTGCACCCGTAACAATCGACAGCAGAACGTATACTCCAGGGCAGGGGAATAATGTGTTCATTTTCCCTGCCATGGGCCTTGCCATATATGCTACCAAGGCAAAAAGAGTGACCGATGAAATGTTTATCGCTGCCGCAGAAGCTGTTGCTGAGCAGGTTACCCCGGATGATTTTGAAAAAGGATTGATCTATCCGCAGGTTAAAGATATAATGAAGGTATCACTTCATGTGGCCGTAAAAGTTGCAAAACAGATTTATGAAAGCGGATTGGCC
>CAIXAQ010000935.1 GCA_903917425.1 uncultured Bacteroidales bacterium | reverse complement strand
CCTGATGCGCAAAATCCGTGAAATTATCGATGAAGGCAATGTAAACCGCATTATCATCAAGGATCACGAAGGAAAAGTTTACCTGGAAATTCCTGTAACACTGGGAGTTATTGGTGCAGTAATTGCGCCGGTACTGGCTGCCATAGGTGCATTGGCAGCTCTTGCAGCCGATTTTACTATCGAAGTTATCCGTAAAGATCAGTGATTTACCTTTCCGATTTTCTCCTCGATAGAATTGATTTTTTGCTGCATTCTACCGGTCGAACCCTCGCGGATATCAAAAGTAACTGTGCAGTAAACCCTGCTGCAGTCGTTTTGTAATAAAGAATACGCCTTGCTCACTACCGACTGTGCTTCTTCAAGTGTTTCGGTCTCGATGATTGTACCCATTGCACTGAGTTGGTAGGGCAACCCGCTGTCTCGGATCATAGCGATAACGCGGCTTACGTAAGGACTTGCGCTTGCACCTTTATCTGTTGGGAACATTGCAAATTGCATAAGTACTGACATGGGATTTAGGTTTTAGGGGTTGGGGATTGGGGTTTCAGAGTTGCAGGTTTCAGCGTTGCAAGTTTCAGTGTTTCAGGTTTCAGAGTCTCAAACTTATTCGTGCACTGAGCGAAGCCGAAGTGCATGGTTTCACTTTCCACTTTCCACTTTCCATTTATTCAGTTACCAGATTCCAGTTATCAGTTACCAGATTCCAGTTACCAGATTCCAGAATCACAAACCATTCCAGATTTCCCACGATTTTTCGGCCTGTAGTTCAAGCATTTGTGATCCATTGATAATGGAAGCACCTGATTCTCGTCCTTTTTGCAGAAACCTGGTTTCAGCGGGATTATAGATCAGGTCAAAAAGCAAATGCTTATTTCCAAGAAATTGGTAAGGAATGTCGGGATACAACTGCGTCTCAGGATACGTCCCCACTGGAGAAGTATTGATAATGAGTAAGTTGTCGTTGATTATATTTTGATTTAGCTCAGAATATAGCAACTGTTTTTCATCCTGCTTCGATCGCGATACAATTGTAAAGAATATTCCCAGTTCGCGTAAGGCATAGCAAACAGCTTTTGAGGCACCTCCTGCGCCAAGCACAAGTGCATCACGATGATGTGGTTTCAACAAAGGGATCAACGATTGTCTGAATCCGTAAACGTCAGTATTATAGCCTGTTAGTTTGATCCCTGAATCAGATCGTAGAATCTTAACACAGTTTACCGCTCCTATGGCAAGTGCTTCAGAGTCAATAAAATCCAGAAAAGGCAAAATGGCTGATTTATAGGGAATAGTTACATTAAATCCTTGTAAATCCGGTAGCCTGTGAATTAAGGATGGAAGCATGTAAATATCTTCCAAAGGGAAAAGCTGGTAATCGGTATCTGAAATATCTTCTGTCTCAAACTTTTTTGCAAAATACTTTGCCGAAAAAGAATGTGACAGCGGGTAGCCAATCAGTCCGAACAACCGCATGATTAACTGACGGTATTTTTCTTGGTCAGATTGATGTATACTTTGTACGCATAATATAAAAATGCCAGTCCAAGAACTGCAACTACAACAATGTCAATGGTATGGCTGTATTTCATAACTTCCGTCCAGTTTTCTTTTAACTTGATTCCAACAAAAGTTAAAAATGCATTCCACATTCCTGCACCCAAAATGGTGTATAGTATAAATTTCCAGATATTCATTTTACCTAATCCTGCCGGAATGCTTATCAAGTGGCGAATAATTGGGATAAAACGGGAAATAAAAATAGTCAATTCGCCACGTTTTGCGAAAAATCTTTCAGTAATTTCAAGGTCGTGGCTATCGAGTAGAAGATATTTTCCAAACCGCAATATAAATGGTTTTCCCCCGTAAAATCCCATGGCATACGATATCAACGAACCGACAATACTACCTAATGTGCTGACAATAATAACGCCTATGAATGTAAAATGAGGACCAGTATGTGTAGTTTGCCAATTAACGATTTG
This sequence comes from uncultured Bacteroidales bacterium, assembly GCA_903917425.1. Classification (GTDB taxonomy): domain Bacteria; phylum Bacteroidota; class Bacteroidia; order Bacteroidales; family UBA4417; genus UBA4417. Next base: position 3,241 of record CAIXAQ010000935.1, on the reverse strand, counting down.
AAATCCTGCAAAAGGCATCACAGCTTCACTTGGAACCGGGAAAACCATGCTTTCGAGTACCATCAGTAAAAAGATTCCCGGATAGGAAGTAGCGGCGATAAAAGCCACAGCGGTATTAGCAATCCATTGTGTAATTCCCATTTTAGTTAGGGGTTAGGTTTTGGGGGTTAGGATTTGGGGATGGAAAGGGTTACGCTTTCCCCGTTCTATTGATTTTTGTAGGATGCTATTACGGCAAGTATCTCGGCGGAATTTCTGGCTTTTTCTGAATATTCAAGCAGTTGAGTGTGTGCTTCATAGTCCATGGTTAAAGCGATAAAAAGCTCGAGAACAGCTTCTTTGTGTTTTCCTGATTCGTAAAGGTAAGCAATGCGGCGGTAAGCAAGCGCGCTGTTTTCGCCCTGGTAATAAATGCCGTTCTCAAGTATTTCGAGAGCTTTACTGAAATCCTTTTTTATTTCGGCATAAAAATCGGAATAATCGAGCCAGATTTCGGCATGGTAAGGTTCGAGTTCACTTGCTTTTTCGTATGCTAAAGCTGCCTCATCATCCAGTCCGAGAGCAAGTTGCGTTTCAGCAAGCACAATATAATATTCGGCATTATCCGACTCAATTTTTATAGCCTGTTCGATATGCGATAATGCTTCACTGTATTGTTCCAACTCAACAAAACATAGCCCGATTCCCATCCAGGCATCCGAAAAATGGCGTTCGAGGCTGATGGATTTCCTGTAAAATTCAATGGCGGTTTCATATTTTTCCATACTGGCATAACAATCGCCGATATAGTAATTGGTCATCGAATCGGGTTTCTCGAGTTCGAAAGTCTGCTTATAAACATTGATAGCCTCCTGGTACATCTCCATTTGTTCGTAGCACTGTGCTTTGCTGAAATATGCCGGTGTAAAAGTGGGATCAATGGCAATCGAATAATCGAAGCCGTCAATTGCTTTTTCGTACAATTCGAGTGTGCTGTAGGCTATCCCCAGGTTGTACCATGCAACAAGTGAATAAGGTCGGGTGTCAATTTCGCTGGTGAAAAATGCTATCGCTTCTTCGCTCATTTGCCCCATTTCGTAGCAATAGCCTATTTCATACAAGAGGCTTTCATTCTCTTTGTTGAGTCGGATTGCCTTTTTCAGATGTTCGGCTGCATTTTTGTAATCGCGAAGATTCTGGTACTCAAAAGCAATGCTGGTGTGGATTTCATCCAAATCTTCATCCACCTTGGCCAAGGATTTCTGGTATTCTTTAATTGCTTCAGCATGTTTATGCATCGAACTGTACACCGTGGCACGGGTAAGGGAAATATCCGGGTTTTGAGGATCGACTGCTTCCAGGCTATTCAGCCTGGCAAGGGCTTTTTCGGGTTCGCCGTTATTCAGAAAATACTGAGCCTTAAATACCTGGAAACTTACTTCGGCAGGAAATTGCTCCATGGCATAATCAATAGCTTTTTGGGCTTTTACCAATTCAGCCTCACTGAAATAATAGTAAATGATATCCTCCAGTTCGCCACTATCGAAAAAGGAATATCCACCCTCCCCGGAAACGCTTTCGAAGCGTTCGAGCAGTTCGCGCAGGTATTCTTGGTCTTCCTCGTAATTATCCATTTTAATTTACCAATTTTAGATCTGCAAAGGTAATAATTTTTGGGATTGGGTTTTTAGCCTTTCCAAAACTAGAATCAAAAACCTGAATATTTGATCTGTTCAGTATGTTCAATGGCTGGCTAATTGTATCTTTGCAGAAAAAAACTGTATGACATTAATCAAAAGTATTTCAGGAATCAGGGGCACTATAGGCGGGAAACCGGACTTTAACCTTACTCCATCGGATATCGTAAAATTTGTTACCGGATATGCTATTTATATTAAAAGCGAACATCCCGAAAGTAAAATTAAGGTGGTCATAGGTCGCGATGCACGGATTTCGGGTACTATGGTTAACAGCCTGGTTTGCGGCACTTTAATGGGAATGGGAATGGATGTGATTGATCTTGGTCTTTCCACTACGCCTACGGTTGAAATTGCTGTCACGACTTTTAAAGCCCAGGGTGGAATAATACTTACTGCGAGCCACAATCCGGGTGAATGGAATGCTTTAAAACTACTCAACTCTCAAGGTGAATTTCTTGATGCCGTTGCAGGTAAAACTGTTTTAGAAAATGCTGAATTAAAGGATGTTGAATACTGCTCAGTTGATTTGTTGGGAAGCTATACACTTGATACCACCTTTATTGAAAAACATATAAAAATGGTGCTCGATCTCCCCCTGGTGGATGTTTCGGCCATTAAAAAAGCAAATTTCAAAGTTGTAATTGATGCGGTAAATTCTACCGGTGGAATTGCAATTCCTGCATTATTGACAGCCATGGGTGTTGAGCAGGTAATTGAGTTGTATTGTGAACCTACAGGTCATTTCCCACACAATCCCGAACCTTTGCCGGAGCATTTGCACGAATTGAGCAAAACGGTAGTTACCAGCAAAGCGGATGTTGGTTTTGTTGTGGATCCCGATGTCGACAGGTTGGCAATTGTTTGCGAAAATGGCGCCATGTTTGGTGAAGAATACACCCTGGTGGCAGTGGCTGATTACATACTTAGCCATACGCCCGGCAACACGGTTTCCAATATGTCGTCAACCCGCGCTTTGCGGGATGTTACTGAGGCCAAAGGACAGAGCTATTCTGCATCGGCCGTCGGAGAAGTGAATGTGGTTCAAATGATGAAAGATACTTCTGCCATTATTGGTGGCGAAGGAAATGGCGGCGTCATTTATCCTGAATTGCATTACGGACGCGATGCTTTGGTTGGTATTGCCCTGTTTCTGACTCATTTGGCTAAAGCTAAGCTTAGCTGTTCGCAACTCAGGGCAACGTATCCCGATTACACCATTTCGAAAAATAAAATTACTCTTTCGCCCGGAATGGATACGGATAGGATATTACAAAAAATTCACGAAAAATATAAAGATCAGCCTAACAGCACGATTGACGGAGTGAAAATTGAATTCGGAAACGAGTGGGTTCACCTTCGTAAATCAAATACCGAACCAATTATCAGGATTTATGCTGAAAGCGTTTCGGCCGATAAGGCCGGGGAATTGGCTCAGCGTATCATGCAGGATATTAAGGAGTTGATGTAGGTTTCAGGTTTCAGGATTTCATCCTCATCCGTGCACTGAGCGCAGCCGAAGTGCAGGGTTTCATCCTTATCCGTGCACTGAGCGCAGCCGAAGT
>CAIXAQ010000934.1 GCA_903917425.1 uncultured Bacteroidales bacterium | reverse complement strand
GGCATCCGCTTCATAAGTTTTTTCCGTGATATAGGTATTTCTTATTGCACATCAAAAGAACCTTATTCCACTAAAGGCCCTATTAAAATCACAAATAACGATTAACCATTACAATTAACCATTAACGAATAACCATTTTCCATTTTTACACTGAGCCTGCCGAAGTGAACTATTTTCTATTTCCCCTCCCCCGCTAAAGCCCTATTACATGCACCCATTACGATTGACCATTTTCCATTAACTATTTCCCGTTATTCGTCTTCGTCATACTGAACTTGTTGAAGTGCTTTTACGGCATTACCGAAAAAAGAAATTACAAAACAAACGGATAATATTAAACGAAATTTCCATTAACATATTTTTGAAATATTTCTTTATATTGCTCGCTTACAGGTATATATACTTTGCCGTCGAACACAATCCGGTTCCGCTCAATTACGGTAATCTTTGCAAGATTAACAATATAGGATATGAACCCGCATAAACCGGTATGGCGGCAGTTGTTCTTCCATACTTTTCAGGCTCAACCATGTCATTACAGGATTGCTGTTAATCAAATGAATTTTAATTCTCTGGTTAATATTGCCATTTTTGCAGATTTTAAATTTATAATTCAGTTGAGATATAAAAGCAACCCTCTTTTTGCTTATTATCAAATGGTGTTTTGAATAAGTATTTAATCCTTTTTTACCCTGATTCTTTGAGTTAGCTCAGGAAAACGAACAACTGCTGCAATCCACACAAAAGCGGAAATTACAACAGGTGCAAGAATGGATAGATTATGTTCCAGATGGCTGGCAACAGCACCGCCCATATAAGCAGCCAATACTAATGCCCCCAAAATTCCGGTGCGAGGAATAACAAATAGAATTACAGCAATTAATTCTACCACACCCAGCAATGTGAATGACCCTGCACTGATTCCAAATCCTTCAGCCATCTTTGCAGCATCAGCTGAGCCGGATAATTTACCGGCGGCACTTCCAATAAAAACAAAAGCTACCAGCCCAGCTATTACCCAATTGATAGTGTTCCTTGTTTTCGTATTCATAAATGTTAAGATTTAAACTATTTGTAAACTTAATTTCATGCTACTACCACTAATAAGAGTCTGTTCTTAGAGTCAAGTTTTATTTTTATTTACGATGTACGAATTACGATTGACAAATATAACTCGCTAAGAATAAATCGTAAATCGTAAGTTGTAAATAGTACATTTCAGGGTGAAACAAGATTAAAACAAATTCTAATTAAGAATAATAGGCTTAATTCATCGGTACTTCAAAAACCATGATTTCAGATTTCTGTATGCATTTTATGGTGAGTGTTTCAATATCTTCGATACCAATCTCGTCTTTTTCACGTAAATGAATTCCTTCAATTTCGATTTCCCCCTTAATTACTTTGATAAAAACTCCGTTAGCCGGGAGATTAATGGAATATTTCGTTTCACTTTCTTCATTTAAAATCCCATAACTCAAAAATGAATCATTTGCAATTTTTAGCGATCTGTTTCTTCCGTCGGGCGAAAGAAGTTCAACTAATTTCCCTTCATAATCCTCGGGCGACAATTCCCGTTTCTGATATTTGGGCTGAATACCTTTTTCTTTGGGCCGCAAAAACAGTTGCAGGCCTCTGAATGGCAGTTCTTTCGAGAAGTTATATTCCTCATGCAATATTCCTGTTCCGGCACTGATAAGCTGGACAGATTTTGCATGTATCACACCCTCATCTCCACCGTTGTCTCTGTGATGCACTGATCCTTCCAGTAATAAACTAACCACTTCCATATCCCTGTGCGGATGCATCCCAAATCCTTTTGAACTGGCGGGCATATAAGCTTCATCCAAATTATACAGGATGCCGAAATTTTGCCTTTTTGCCTGATGAAAATACGGATTGAAACTTAAATAAACTTCAATAAATCCCATGTCTTTAAACACGCGTTCTTCCCTGGGATATTCAGTTGTCTTCATTATGAGAGGTTTTAGCTTTTACTGAGTTTTGGCAAACCGAAGGGAATAAGCACCATAGTTAAAAACAGGGATCCTGCTTTAGCTGGTGTACCAATAACCTGTAATCCATTCGATTGCAGATTATTTTTCCTCATGATTCTTTTTTAATTTTGATAACTATGTATTGATTTCATCGTCAAAAGAATTATTCTTTTGATGAAGCAAAAATACCATCGATAGATGAGGTATCTTTTTACATATGTTAAAAAATCAATACTTGTTTACCACCAGCGGATGCCGGCCAATCTGCAAAGATCCATCCTTGACAACAGAAGATTGTATTCGAACTGCAACTGGCTAAGCTGTGCATCTTTAAAGTTGGAAACAGCAGTTAAAAGTTCGAGGTTGGTGATAACACCGAATTTGTAACGTTCATCCGCCAGCTTTTGGGCAAGTTGTGCCTGCATGATCAACGTATCAGCACTGGCCAGCTTTTTCTGATTTTTGTGAATATCATCCAGTGCATTCAACAGGTCTTTATTTAATGTGGTTTTTTGTGTTTCGAGTGCCAGTTGAGAGGCGTGATGATTAATAACTGCCATTTTTCGCTGATAACCGGGGCGTGAAGAAGGAAGAATCGGTATAGTAACGCCAAGCCCGGCAAAGTAATTGAAGTTAAGTTCGTCAATGCCCGGCATATACCCATTCTTGTAACCTAACCCAGCCTGAAAATTGAGAACTGGCAACCGGCTGCGTTCAGCAGAAACGATATCCCAGCCGGCCGATTTTATTTTATCTCCTGCAATACGAATATCGGGATTGTTTTGGTAAGCTCTTTCTGAAACCGAATCTGTTACCAGGTTGAATGCCGATGAATTAAATCTTGTATCGTTCAGGTAGTCTTTCCCGGAAATACCTGTAAGCATCCCCAAAATATTGTATTGCTTATCCCGTTGAGCCTTTAGCTCGGTATAAAAATTTCCTGCGTTGGTCAATTTTACTTCGGTGGAGACAAGGTCGTAACTCAAAGCGTCTCCGTTTTTCACTTTAACATTGATCTGTTTTAACGTGGATTGCAACAGGTTAATTTGTTCCTGTTGCACATACAGGCTTTTATTCAGAAAAATAATTGAATAATAAATCTGTGCCACCCGGTAAGCAAGAGTTGATTTAAAACTTTCCAGATTGTCTTTTGAGATATCCAGATCACTTTTAGCCTTATTGATTTGCGGGTTAACCCGTAGATCGATTATTGGCTGGGCAAGGCTAACAGAAGCATTGTAATTATTTGCCGGCTGTATATTAACATTATTGGTTTGGCCCTCACCTGTAGAAAAAGGTATAAAAGGTGTGGGATATTGCCGGCGGTAAGAAAGATCGCCAATTGCCGTTGGTAAATAGCCTGCCTTACCCAATTCAACCTTAACCTCACTAAGATTTACCAGGTCATTCATTTCACTTACTTTAGGGTATTCCTGAAATGATTGTTCAACAAACTTTTTCAAGTCGGGCGGAACCCTAAGTTCCTGGGCAGTAATCAGGTTAAAGGATAAAACCTGGATGATTATTAAGAGTTGTGATTTCATGGTTGTTTTTTTATTTAACTTCTTTTTTATTTTTATACTTCTTCAGCCGCCAAAAGCGTTTCCTTGCTTTGTATCTTATTTCTGCGTGTTAAAAAAATCAGAGGAAAGGCAATCAGAATAAAAAGTGTCGAATAAAGGAAGGCATCCAGGTAACTAAGCAGGTAGGTTTGCTTCATCACCGTTAGTTCGATAATCTGGTAGGTTTGTTTCTCCAGATTGGCTCCCACCGGGAGTTTCGACTGAAGCCCCTGGTAAATCTGGTTAAAACGTTCGGTAAACGCAGCACTACCGCTATAAATATTGCTGATCAGGTCGGTGCGGTGAATGGCTGCCCGGTGAGCTATATAATTATTGATGATGGCAATACCGAACGATCCGCCCAATTGCCGCATCATATTGTTCAGGGCAACCCCCTGTGGAATGTCCTTAGGTTGTAATCCGGCGACAGCCATAGCGTTCAGCGGCACAAACAATAAAGCAAGGCCGGCTCCGCGGATCATGAGTGGCAAAGCAAAAAAAACTGAAGTAACATTCTGATCTGCCTGCGACATCAGTATTCCGAAACCCATCAGGGTGATAAATCCAAGGACTACAAACACTTGTGGTGGTGTGCCTTTTTGAAGCATCTTCCCGATAAAAGGCATGATGATCAGTGATAAAAATGTGGCAGGCAAAAGTGTGATGCCGGTTTCATAAGCGGTGTAGCCTAATACCCTTTGCAGCATCAGCGGGAAAATAAATACCGAAGTAAACAAAATAAACCCGACTATAAACGTGAGCATTGTTGTAATTGCCAGGTTTCTGTCCTTTAAAATACGCAGGTTAACTACAGGCTCTTTTTGCTGCAATTCCCACCAGATAAAAGTAATAAGCCCGACCACTGCAGTGATGGTAAGCCATATGATCAATCTCGAATCGTACCAGTCTTCTGCTTCACCCCGTTCAAGTATATATTGCAGGGAACCAATACCAATGGTGAGAAGGAAAATCCCCGACCAATCTATCCTCGGTTTTAATTTGATATCAAATCCGCGTGGTATAAAGCGATAGGCAAGAATACTGGCCATAATCCCAAAAGGAACATTAATAAAGAAAATCAGCGGCCACGAATAGCTGTCGATGATAATTCCACCTAAGGTTGGCCCGATAGTTGGCCCCAATACGACACCCATTCCGAATAAGGCAGCTGCCATCCCCCTTTGTTTTCCTGTGAAGGTTTCAAAAAGCAGTGCCTGTGATGTGGAAAGCAAAGCTCCTCCGCCTAATCCCTGCACAAATCTCCACAAAACTATTTCCCATAAGGAGGTTGATGTTCCGCAAAGTACAGAGGCCACGGTAAAAATTGCTATGGAAGCCATATAGTATCGCCGCCGCCCGAAATAAACCGCCAGAAACCCGGTCATCGGGATAATGATCACATTGGCAATGGCATAGGAAGTGATCACCCAGGCGATATCCTCTATAGAAGCGCCAAGATTTCCGGCCATCTGGTTCAGCGCTACATTCACAATGGAAGTATCAATCAGCTCCATGATAGCAGCCGAGATCGTCGTGATCGCAATAAAGATCTTCGCCGTCTTACTTAGTGATTCCATATCTTTTATTGAATGGGAACGGAAACAACCACGCTCATTCCGGCGCGCAGAATATCTTTAAATTTTTTCTCCTCCAGGATTTCGATCCGAACCGGAACGCGCTGTGTTACTTTTACAAAGTTTCCTGTAGCATTGTCGGGGGGAAGAAGAGAAAATTTAGCCCCGGTTGCATCCGACAGGGAAATAATTTTGCCTTGAACATCAAGTTTTGGATAGCCATCAATTTTAAGATGGACGATTCCTCCCACATGAATGTTTTTCAACTGGCTTTCCTTGAAGTTGGCGACAACCCACTGGCTATTGGTGTTCACTATGCTGAATAGCGGCGTGCCGGCTTGTATAAACTGTCCTTCGTCAATATTCCTTTTTCCTAGTTTACCATCCGCAATGGCGTATATACGGCAATACGAAAGTTTCAGTTTTTGCTGCTCAATGCGTACTTTTTTAATCTCAGTCTGCGCCTGTGCTTTTTTTACCAGTGAACTCAACACGGTAAGACGGGTTTCGGAAACCCTAACATCCATCTGGCCTGTTTCCAGTTGCTTTGACATGATATCGAAGGCCGACTGGCTGTCATCAAGTTGTTTTTGGGTAATGGCATTCCCTTCCGAAAGGCTTTTATCGCGTTTCAGGTCGTTTACCGACTTTGCCAACCGCAACCTGGTAACTTCAACGTTGCCTTTCGACGCAGCAAGTGCCGCCTCAGCATTAACAAGTGCCGCCCTGGCATTGTCTATATCTGAGCGTGACTGCGTATAATCAGCCTGCATTTCCTCTAGTTGTAATACAAACTCCGATGAATCCACAACCATCAGTAATTGACCCTTGGTAACAGTTGAATAATCGTCGGCATATATTTTATCCACATAGCCGGTAACCCTCGAAATAATGGGAACCAGCCGCATCTCGATCTGTGCATTGTCAGTTTCTTCGTGATGAATGGCGTACCACACTTCTTTTACCAGGAAGATTAAACCGATAATCACTACCACGCTGATTATAATGCGTGGCAGTATTTTCTTACTTTTTTTAGGCTCATTTTCTAATTCAGCATTCATATTTCAAGTATTAATTTTCGAATTATTTTTTTTATCC
>CAIXAQ010000933.1 GCA_903917425.1 uncultured Bacteroidales bacterium | reverse complement strand
TGACTTAAAGGGATTAGTAGTTTAAAATTTCCTGCACTTTATCTCACCTATACCCACATTGGTGCGATTCAGCAATTCGCGCGAGTCGGAAAGGAATAGTTTTATATCGGCTTGTGCCTGCAGATCGAGTAACAATGTGTCGTTTTCGAATTGTGCCGCCGGCAGAATGTAGTATTGTTTCCTGCCTTTAACCGCCGGATTGAAAACCCATGTTAACTGGTATCCGGCATCTTTTATATGGGTATGTCCTGCCTCTTTTTGCAGTGTAACCGAAAACATGCTGCCACCATCAGTAAAGCGTTTGCGCTGGTTCGACACATAATTTCCCAGCGACCACACCACCAGGTGTTCTTTGTTCAGGCTGTCGGCTGCATGCCATTCCATAGGCTGTATCACATGGGGATGCGAACCAATTATCATATTGGTGCCATGAGTAAAAAGAAATTCAGCAATATCCTTCTGAAAAGCGTTTGGTTCACGTTGGTATTCTTCTCCCCAATGAATAAATACGATGGTAAAATCGACCAAAGAGTCCTGCACCGAGTTCATATCCGCCAGCATCCGGTCTTTTTCAATCAGGCTCACCACGTTATTTCCAGGTACAGTAATTCCATTGGTTCCGTACGTATAATTTAAAAATGCCAGCCTGAAACCACGCGTTTTCACGATAAGCGGATTCTTCCGGCTGTAGGTTTCTGCATTTGTATACGTTCCCATATGCCTCATGCCCATACTGTCGAGCAAGGTGATGGTGCGCTCAATGCCGTTTTGTCCGCGGTCGCAGCAATGGTTGTTGGCGGTGCCTACTATATCAATGCCTGCATTCATCAGTCCCTGCACCAGTTCGTCGGGTGAACTGAAAGCCGGGTAGCCGCTGTAAGGTTTTCCGGCAAGTGTGGTCTCTAAATTGGCAATCGTCAAATCGGCTCCCGAAAGCCAGGGATTTATATATTTGAAACACGAATCGTAGATGTAGGCTTTGAGCGAATCGTTCCAAGCGGCGTCTACCTGTGGCATGTGCTGCATAATATCGCCGGTAAACAACAAAGTGATTTCAGCTGGTGTTTCTGTTATGGCTGACTGAGAAAAATCCTGCGGAGGTTTGAAAGAGAATGAACCCAGCAACAGAGCCGCCGAGAAGAGTACCGAAATATGCAGAACCCATTTCTTCAGAAAGAAATTAACAGTGTGTATTTTTATAGTGAAAATACCGGTAGCGGTCATAAATAACAAATAAGGTGAAGTGGATTGAAATGTGCCGATTTATCAATTTTAACTTGGTGAGACGTTCATAAAATGGAAATAGGATAGGAAAATAATCATAATTGTCAGGATACATATGCAACAAACTCTGCTGAAGCACTTTTTGATAATATTTTCTCATCCCCTCATCCTCAAATCTGAAAATTACCGCATTACCGCATTACCGCATTATCACATTATCGCATTTTCAAATTCCCACATTTTCAAATTTTCAAATTCTCACATCCCGAACAACAAGCTGATTCGCCCCCATTGATGCCACATTCCCCCTTTATATTCTGGCGAAAGGTAATGCTGTGCCAGTTCAATTCCAACTCCTTTATACCGGGCATGAATTCCAACTTCGGCATTGCCAACTACCCTCTGTATCTCATTGCCTTTTAAAGTAAAAATATTGTCGTGGTTAAACATGCCGCCTTGCAGAAGTGCATTATAAGCCACTATGCTGATGTTGGTTTTTGCAAAAAAGTAGTATTCAGCCTTTGGCCATTTCTCGTTTTTTGTCAGCCCGAAAACAGGTTCAGCTTTTCCGGCCTGGAATTGAAATCCGGCTCCTGCATCTGTATGCAGGGTTCCGGCATTCAGATCAAAACCTGCAAGCAGCGCCATGTTTTCTTTACTTGCAAGTGCTTTTTGAATATGTATGGCATAATTCAGGATGATATCCGTTTTGATTTGCGTTTCCCATCCTAACGGGACATCGTTGGTCGGAAAAGTCTTATGTACAAGTGTTTGCAGGTAGGATCCCGGCGAGGCAGGACCTATGTATCCTGCATCAACCTGGCTTGCTATTCTTATTTTCCGTACCGGATCGCTGATCGTTTTTCGGAAGCCAAAATACAGGTACGACGAATATGGCCTGTCGTGAGCCAGGGCAGGTGCAATCCGCGTATCAGTCGGCGTGTACATATCCTGCACCATACTGAAATTGTATTTTACATTTGCCGAATGATTGTAAGGGATCATCAACTTCCGGAATGCCAGACGGCCAAGCCATGCTGCCTGTAAATCAAAGGTAATTCCGTTGGTAAAATACCTGTCGGTATTGGCATAGGAGATCAGATCATTTTCGAAATTTATCTTAAAAATACTGCGCGAATCGATCACCTGTTCTACCCATAAATTTTCAGGAATGGCTCTTGCGATAATATTTCGGGCAGAAGTATCAAACGATGTAACAACGATTTTCTTTTCGTGTCTTTTAATTTGAGATAACCTCTTCCTGGCCGATTTCTGAGTAAGTGTATCCGGCTTCAGATCAAAGGATTTCTCATCGTTATGGCTGCTTCCGGATGATATGGCTGAACTGGCATTGAATTTGAAAATGTAATCAAAGGCTCCCTGCAAATCAGCTATCTTTACAGGCACCGGATTGTTGACGGCATTAAACAGGATAATATCGTACTTGCCGGCAAGTTCACCCAGGGAAATGTTTACCCTGTCACCGTTTGTTTTCACGAAAACCAATTGTCCTGTATTTTCGCCCAGAACGGGGATATGATGAGAAGCAAGAATTTTTTTTGCGATGGTTGTATTGTGAACCTCTGCTGATGAAAATGGTTTGCCCGGAGCTATCATCACGCCAGCAGGATAATCAATCACCTGGGGTGCCGGATTATACGTCATTTTCGATTTCTTTTTCTCCGACTGGCTGCAGGCGGCGAAAAGAAACAATGAAATTAAAATGACGGATAAAATTTTCATGAATCAGGATGAATGCTTATTGTACAAAAGTACTGCAAATATTCATAACTGCTTTATTATGAAGCAAAGAAAGGTTTCGGAACCTGAGCAGCAATTTGCTCTGCATTTTTTAATTACCGTTTTACATGTTTTTTACTACCCCAGCGAATTAATACATCCTGAACATCTTTAAACCGGATGGGTTTGGATAAATAGTCAACCATTCCGGCTTCCAGAAATCTTTCCCTGTCGCCGGGCATCGCATTAGCTGTAATGGCAATAATAAAGGGCCGTTCATCTTTGGGATATTTGTCATTTATGGCTTGCGTTGCTTCAATCCCGTTCATTACAGGCATCTGAACATCCATCAGAATAATATCATAGCTTTTTTGCTCCAATAATTCGAGGACTTTTTTACCGTTATCTACGGCATCAATTGTATAGCCCATTTTCTTCATCAGTGTCACGACAAGTTCCTGGTTGGTGGAATTGTCTTCGGCCAGTAAAATTTTCAAAGGTAATTTGTCGGAGAGTTTTTTATCGATAGTATGATCAGCCAGATTCTTGGCTCGATTCCTGTTTTCGGACATTACCCCGAGAACCAATTCAAAAAGGTCGGTTAGCTTGACAGGCTTGGTAAGTTGTGCATCAAACAAACCCTTTGGTAAGTTTATAACTTTTCCTTCCGACGAAACCAGTATGAAAGGCATATCTCCTTTGAAAGGAATATCCCGTATGGTTTGTGCCAGTTCTATTCCATCTGTTCCCGAAACCTGTTTGTCAATTACGCCTAAATCAAAATACGTTGCTTCGCTTTCGATAATCCGCAAGGCTTCTTTTGCACTGGTAGCAGTAAAAGGTTTCATTCCCCATGCTTCAAACTGAACAGTAAAAATCTGCCTCGAGATAGGGTCGGAGTCAACTATAAGTACTTTACTCCCTTTGAGTTCCGGTATCTGACCTCGTATATAAAGTTTGGTGGTAGGTGTATCTGCTATTTTTAGCTTTATGGTAAAGAAAAAAGTAGCGCCTTTGCCTTGTGTGCTTTCGACCCAGATTTTTCCGCCCATCAATGCAACTATATGCTGAGCAATGGCTAATCCCAGGCCGGTGCCTCCATAGCGACGCGAAACAAATGATTCACCTTGTGTAAAAGCTTCAAAAATCAAAGGTAATTTCGAGTTAGGTATTCCGATGCCGGTATCTTTAACCGAGAAAAGCAATTCGCAATGGTCTTGAGTCTGCGATTTTTTTTCGACCGATATAAATATTTCGCCTTCATCCGTAAACTTGATAGCGTTATTAATAAGGTTTCCAAGAATCTGACGGATTCTTTTCATATCTCCGATCAAGAAAGGCGGTGTACCGGGTTGAAGCATATACAACAGGTCTATCCCTTTTTCGATAGCAGTTGCCGCATATGTGTCGAGCGATTCTTCAATACAACTGCGAAGTTCGAATGAGTTTTCGTCAAGAATAAGTTTATCTGACTCGATTTTCGAGAAGTCAAGGATGTCATTAATAATTGCCATCAGGTTGTCGGCACTTATCCGCAAGGTTTCCAGGTAATTATGTTGCTCGGGCGTAATTTTTGTATCGAGTAACAAACTAGTCATGCCAACAACCCCATTCATGGGAGTGCGGATTTCGTGGCTCATCATCGAAAGAAAGTCAGTCTTGATGCGGTTGGCTTTGTCAACCTGTCGCTTAATATCCCCGGCGTCCTGCTCAGGTTTTGTAAGATTTCTTTGCATGAGGAGTTCGGCACGAAACTTTTCATTTTCTGCTTTAAGTAGAACTATTTCCTCCCGAAGTGAGTTTATGTCGTTCACATCTAAATTCATCCTGGTTGCGGGTATTTATTTTTCAAGCAAATATAATTATAAAACCACGGATTCTGTTTTATTGCCAAAATATTCTGGTTTTTTAGAATTTGATCATCCGATTATTCAGAAACAAAAAAACTGCTCCCATTTGCAGAAGCAGTTTTTTGTAAAGTGTTGTTTAAGCGAAATTTGCGTTTGTATTTAGTAAAAATCAGGCTTGTTTGTACTCCTTGATGATATCCTTTACACCATCGGGAGAAACCCGGCCGTAAACCTTTTCGCCAACCATAACTACAGGTGCAAGTCCGCAGGCACCCACACAACGCAGGCAACTGAGTGAGAACTTTCCATCAGGAGTAGTTTGACCTACAGGCACATTGAGGATGCGTTTAAATTCGGCTAACACTTTTTCGGCTCCACGCACGTAACAGGCCGTTCCCATACAAATGGAGATGGGAAATTCACCTTTCGGGATCATGGTGAAGAACGAATAAAAAGTAACAACTCCATAAACATGAGCCACCGAACAGTTCAGGTTTTTTGAGATAATTTCCTGTACTTCAGCCGGTAAATAACCAACCAGGCTCTGAGTTTGGTGCAGCACGTTTATCAGTTCACCCTTTTCGTTGTTGAACTTTTTGCAGATGGCTTCAATCTGTTGAACCTTCTGCTCGCTTATTTTTATATTTGCCATAACGGTTTTTCTTTAAAATTAATTCCCTGATTTTCCTTGCTTATTCGTCAATTTCGGCAGGTTTGCTCTTGTCGAAATACTCAGTGTGAAGCAGATGATGCGCTTTTTCGCTCATCGGTTTGCCAAGGAAATCAGCATATAACTGCTGTATGTAAGGGTTTTCGTGTGATTTGCGGATTATTTTTCCTGAATCCTCGCTGTAGAGTGCCTTCTGGCGAGCCATCAGAATACTGGTGTCGCCATGGTGAAGTGGTTGTCCGCCACCACCGATGCATCCGCCTGGGCAAGCCATAATTTCAATAGCGTGGTATTCTGATTTGCCATCTTTTATATCCTGCAAAAGTTTTCGGGCGTTACCTAAACCGTGAGCAATACCAATTTTTATTGGTGTTCCGTCAAAATCAACGGTGGCTTCACGTATCCATTCCATTCCGCGTAATTGTTTGAAGTCGACTTTCTCTAGGTTTTTACCTGTAAAAATTTCATAGGCAGTT
>CAIXAQ010000932.1 GCA_903917425.1 uncultured Bacteroidales bacterium | reverse complement strand
TTTGGTCGGCCCTATGTATGCAAACTCTTTCACTATTGCAGCCCGTTTTGCCCAAAAATATAAAATCGCCATCATTAATCCACTTTCCCGTCGCGAGAACATTGTTGAAAGCAATCCTTTCGTAGTAAAAACGCAGGCTTCGAGTTCGGGAGTTGCCGGCAAACTTTCAGCTTTTATTGTCGGTCATTATCCAGATGCCAATATTATTGCGGTGCGGAATGACAAAAGAGAACTCAAAGCTCTGGTTGATGATTTCTCGGTTTTAATTAAGAAAAACACTGCTGATCAACTATTCAAAGGCAGTTACCAGGAATCGGTATTTACGGCAGATCAGATGGCTGGCGTTACAAAGAGGCTTAAACCCGATCAAAAAAATATTATCATTTTCTTTTCGAACAGCAAAACTAACGTGCCTAATTTTGTTTCACTTCTGAATGGAAAAGCAAAGATGAATGATATCATCCTTATCGGGATGGATGGCTGGGAAGAGTTCGACCTTGAAACTGAATTCCTGGTAAACCTTAATTTCCACCAACTTACCACCAATTATATCGATTACGAAAGTGAAGCAGTTCAGCAGTTTACAGCCAGGTTCCGCAGTAAATACGGTGCCCTGCCACAAGCGAACCAACATGCATTCCTGGGATACGATATAGGATGGTATTTCCTAACTTCGTTGATGTGGTATGGCGACGAGTCACTGTTGTGCATGCCTGGCCACAAAGGAAAAGGTTTACAGTATAACTTTAATTTTTCGGATGTAAATACCGGCGATGGCCTTCAAAACCAGGATATCAATATAGTGAAACTTCAGGATTACAAAATGGTTAAGGTGGAGTGATTTTCAGCAGGTAATTAATTTTAATACAGTCATTTATACTGCTGGCCTGATAAATTTTCTTATTCATTCAATCTCAAATTCCAGATTTCAATTCCCTAATTCCAGGATGTATTAGCCGGGCAAGCCTTGGTTCTTAGTTTGGAGGGATTAAAAAGGGTATTTTATTCCCCGCTCAATTTACACATCACTTTTTACAGAATTTCCCATGCCAATCCCCGCCTTCAGTGTTTATCCTCACAATATATAAACCGGCAGACAAGTCTTTCACATTAATAATAATCTCGTTGTCAATGGATTGAGCAGTAAATGTCTTATTCCCACTTCCATCGTATATTTCAACGAATCTAAGAATCCCCTTTGCATTTTTGCAGTTTATTGTCAGCCTGGAGGTTACCGGGTTCGGATACAGGAACAAACCCTGTATTTCCGGCTCTCCCGTCCCCACAAGTGAAGAATCATATTTCATTAAAGTGGCCTTGCCGTCATTTTCGTCATCTGCAAAAGCAACATAAGGCCGGTTGTCCTGTCCAAAAGCGAGGCTTGTGTAATCGGCTCCACCCGGAGTAAACCCGTCAGTTCCAACATAAACCCAATCGGAACCGTTAAATTTCATGACCGCAGCCTTACCCTCCTCGCCATAATCCTCAAAAGCTACATAAGGCTGATGATCAGGACTGAAAACCAGGCTGGTATATTCAATAAACCCCGACGAAGCCCCTGGTGAACCTACCTGAACCCAATTTGCACCATCGAACTTCATGACTGACAGTTTGTAAGCATTTGTTTCGTCGCTGTATGCCACAAAAGGCTGGCCCGACTGCTCGAATGCGAGGCTTATGCAAATTGCCTTACCACTGGTAAACCCGGCAGTGCCAACTAACTCCCAGTTTGATCCGTTGTACCTCATAACGCTTGCTTTCTGCAAATTACCATAATCCTGGTAAGCAACATAAAGCTGGTTGGCTGAGCTGATGGAAAAACTCAAATAATGCACCAGGCCTGAACTGAAACCGGCAGAGCCAACGGCCATCCAAGCGGTCCCGTCATATTTCATAACAGTAGCTTTTTGCTCGTAGGAATTATCACGAAAAGCGACATACGGCTCTCCCGTCGAACTGATTGCCAGATTAATTTCGGATGCATCGGATGACGAAAACCCGGCATTCCCTACATTCGTCCATTCCGTGCCGTTATATTTCATGACGGTCACTTTATTTGAATACCCACGATCAGAATAGGCAACATATGCTTGCCCCGAAAGTGTAAACGCAATGCTTGTATATTCTACCGAATCTGCCGAAAAACCTGCCTGGCCCACCGATATCCAATTAGTGCCATTGTACTTCATTACAGATGCCTTTTCTGCATTTCCGGCATCCTGGTATACAACATAGGGTTCGCCTGCCAAACTGAAAACGAGGTCGGTATATTTAGCTCCACCTGCCGAAAAACCTGCAGTTCCGACATTCATCCACCAATAATCCAGGGGCGGATATTTACTGCCGTAGGGTTGGGCATGAACAATGACAGGTATGATTATAGTTAAAACGATAAAAAGCTTTTTCATTCTCATTTCTATTTTGCATTTTTTTGTCACTCGTAATGGGTTACAATTTTCCCCGAAGCTCCCCCCTCAAATATACAACTATATGTGAATCGGGAGAGAATTATTCGCTGCCAATTTACAATGGCTGCATCCGCAGACAGGGCAGGAAATTTTGAAACCCATGACACGAAAACTTGATCCTCATAAGTTGGATAGCCTTTCTAATACATGTCAGCTTTTCCAACAAGTAGCATTCAACTTTCCATTTTCTTTCTCCCGGCAATTATAGCCAGTATTTCCGACGCAATTTCCTCCACCGATTTAGCGGTCACGTTTATCAATGTCCATTCGGGATGAAGCTGGTAATATCGGTTTGCAAAATTAATTTCCCTTACTACATATTCGGGTTCCGAATAGTTGCCCACACTTCCTCCCAGGCGCAGGTTCCGTGTTTTACGCAGCTCCGCGAGGCGGACAGCATTGGTTGTGAGACAAAAAACCTTCGAGGGTTCAATGACCGAGAGCACCTCGGGAGGCTGTAACCCCATAATAATCGGCACATTGGCTGCGAACCAGCCTTTATAGGCAAGGTAAATACTGAGCGGGGTTTTAAAAGTACGCGAAACGCCGAGCAGCACAACATCTGCTTCGGCAAGGCTTTCGGTGCGCTGACCATCGTCGTGGTTAAATGCAAACTGCATGGCATCGATGCGTTGAAAATAGTCCTTGTTGAGTTTATTGTAAAGCCCTGGCTGCTGCGCAGGTTCGTGGATAAACTGGCCCGAAAGCCGCGTAAGTAGCGGCCCCATCAGGTCGATGGCTTCCACATTATGGCTGTGGCTTTCGCGAAGCATAAGTTCGCGCAAAGGGTCAGTTACAAGGGTATGAACAATGAGTGCTCCCGATTTCCGGGCTTCGGTTACCAGTGCTTTTAACTCTTTCTCCGAACGCACCTCCGCATATACTTTCACGTCAATATCAATCCCCGGAAACTGGGTAAGCGCGGCATTCAATGCCTGGTGAGCGGTTCGCCCGGTGCCGTCGGAAACTACCAATACCTGGTACAAAGTGATTTTGGTTTAGAAAATGTCCCTGTAAATTTAAATCTGCCAAGACAAAGTTAGCGAATTTCTTCTGACAAGAAACCATGCATGAGACTGAATTGATTATTCACCCGTTAACATTAATACAGGGAAGGCTCAATTGTAAATTTTCCCGCGAAAATAATATCATCTTTCCAAAACAGAGCTATTTTTCTTCTTATGGCTTCGCAGGTATACAATTACACGAGCCATCATAAAAATTAAAACAAATACAAAAATAATAGTTGCTCCTGAAGGAATATTCCAGTAATAGGATAAAAATAAGCCGGTCAGGCTACCCGCAAAACTGATGATCATAGATAAGATAATAATCTTTTTTAAATCGTTAACAAACAGGTTGGCAGTGCTTTGCGGAATGGTAAGATACGAAATGACAAGTATAATTCCGGCAACACGAATGTTTATAACGATAACCAATGCCACAAGTGTAAGCATAAGGTAGTTGAATGTTTCGACCGGCGCATTGTGCGAACGGGCATATTCTTCGTCGAACGAAATAAACAGTATGGTGCGGTAATAAAAAAGGAAAACTGTAGCGGTTACAATGGCCAGTATCCCCATCATAGCCAGGTCGGTTGGCGTTACCGTGAGTATGCTGCCAAAAAGGTACGACATCAGGTTAGGAGCGTAACCGGGAGTAAGATAGATGAAAATGATACCAACCGCCATCCCGAACGACCACAATATCCCTATTGCCGAATCCTCGCGGATATCAGTCTGTTTCGATACCAACCTGATTCCGAAAGCGGATAAAATGCTGAAAACGGCAGCCCCGAAAATCGGGTTTAAACCCAGGAAATAGGCCAGTCCTATGCCACCGAACGAGGCGTGTGTAATGCCACCACTGATAAAAACCATGCGTCGCGCCACAATATAGGCACCGATAAAACCACAGGTTATACTGGCCAGGAAAGCCGCTTCCACAGCATGAAGCACAAAGTCGTACGAAAGTATTCCTGCCATATTAATCGTGTTTATGACCGGTTTCGTGGGTTGAAACAGCTCCATGATCGTGGTCGTGATCGTGGCTGTGATCGTGTTTTTGCAGCACGGTATGAGGCACATCTCCGTGTGTTATGATCTGCAACGGGCAATTGTAGCCTGCCAGTTGCTCTTCCGTAATAATATTCGACGGGTGATAATGCAGGTAGGTATTTACACAAGCAATAGTCTTCACGAAATATGAAATAGTTCCCACATCGTGCGAAATGATCATTATAGCCATACGTTCATTAAATTGCTGTAACAGCTCATACATTTCGTGTTCGAAACGATTGTCAACAAATGTGTTTGGCTCATCCAGGATTAAAAGTTTAGGCGATGATATCAGCGCCCGGCAGATAAACACCCTTTGCAGCTGGCCTCCCGAAAGTTCCGCAGCAGTTCGCCTGGCCAGGTGACCAATACCCATCTGAGTAAGTAAATCGGAAGCCTGGTTTTTATCTTTTGCCGAATAGCGGTTTAACATCCCTCCTGCCGACATGAGGCCGGAGAGAACTATATCCTGCACGGTAATCGGAAACTTCCGGTCGATTTGCGATTGCTGGGGCAGGTAACCAATAAAACTGCCCTCTTGCTTGTCGAAACGCTGGACCGTTCCCGAAATAGGCTTAATTAAACCCAGGATAAGTTTTATCAGCGTGGTTTTCCCACCTCCGTTCGGGCCAATTACGCCGATAAAATCCTGATCCTGAACTGTCATGGAAACATCGCGCAGCACAATCCCATTGTCGTAACCGGCTGTAACATTGTCCAACTGAAGAAGTTTTTCCATGTTTACGTATTATTCTTAGTTTTCAGCAATAAGTTCAGCCAGGCGGATCATGTTTTCAGGCCAGTTCTCTTCCAAAGGATCAAAAACAACCACTTTGCCATTCATTTCCCGGGCGATGGATTCGGCATTCCGCGTATCGAATTCTTTCGAAATAAGAATTGATTTAATCCCTTTATCCTTTGCCAGTTTTATTAATTCACCCAGGTATGCCGGCGAAGGTTCTTTTCCATCCTGCTCAATACTTACTTGTGTAAGCTTGTAATCGCGGGCAAAATAGGCTAAGGCCGGATGGAAGATCAATATGGTTTTACCCTCGGAAGCGGTAAGCGTTGAGCGGATTTTGCGATCTACAGAATCGGCTAAACATATGAATTTTGCAAGATTCGATTTATAAAATGAGGCATTCAACGTATCAATTTCCGAAAGCGCCTGGCAGATGTTTGCTGCCTGTATTTTCATACATGCCGGAGAAAGCCAGGTATGCGGATCCTGTCCATGACTCTTGTGTGCGCTTTCTTCGGTATCCGCATGGCATTGGCCGGCAAGCATTTCGATACCCTGGCTGGTATTTACAACCTTCATACCCGGATTGGAAGCTTTCAGCCTGTCTAACCAGGTGATTTCAAAATCGAGCGCACCTAATGCAAGATAAAGTTTGGAAGCAGAAATCTTCTCCATATCGCGAGGCGCGGGTTCATACGTTTCGTGATTCGATCCCTTGGGCAGCATAGCCTGAACATCAAATTTGCCTCCTGCAATAAAACTAACCAGGTATTTCTGGGGAATAATACTCACTGTAAGTTGCATCTTATCACTTGCAGCACGTTTTCCTTTGCAGGATACTAGGGAAACCAGAGAAATGAAGATAGAAAAGACTATGATAAATCGGAACATAAATGCAAAAGTACGAAATCTGCCATTCATGAGAAAATCAGTTTTTGCATTTCATTTTTAACGTACTTTTGTACATGGTTGAAATACCATGCAGGGATTATAACTTTGTTGAAATCTGTCTGAGCTTTCGAAACAACAAATTTTAATGCTTATATTTACTGTCGCCAAGATAATTCATCTTTTTATCGCTAATTTATTATC
>CAIXAQ010000931.1 GCA_903917425.1 uncultured Bacteroidales bacterium | reverse complement strand
CGCCCTTGTCAACAATGTTACAGGTTACATTCATTGTTGATCCTTTATCGGCATACAGGTAGTTCACATTTAAAATATAAGGCACATAACTTTTTGCCTGCAATTTCGAATTGAAGAATTTATTGGCTCCAACATAATTTGCGCTAACATAAGCAGAATCCGATTCAATTCTGCTGATATCAGCTTTAATAGCTGCAGTATCCGATGGAGGGGCTGTTTTTAACTGGTTTTTCAATAATGTAAGAGAATCATTGGCAACTTTATTAACCGCTGTTGCAATGGCCGCATAGTCAGCATCAACCAGAGTATAGGTATAGGCTGCCATATTAGTTATAGCTGTCTTGGCGTCAAGACCATCAAATTGGTCGTTGTATTTATTGCAACCACTAAAGAGCAGCACAAATACCAGACCTGATATAAGAGAATAGAATGTCTTTTTCATGTTTTTAGAATTTTAGAATTTAACTTTTAATGTGGTAGAGAAGGTTCTTCCGAAACCATAAAATACCTGGGAGGTTTCCCAGTCATTATTCACGCCGGTGGTTGCATCGGAAATGTACTCGGCATTGAATAAGTTTTGAATATTCCCAACTAATGAAGCGTCCAATCCGCCCATTTTGAAACGATAACTCATGCTTAAGTCGAAAACATAAGCATCAGGGATTTGCCATGGTTGGTCGAAGTTAAGATCGCTATATCCTGTAGAAGCAGGGTTGATACTGAAGTAAGAATAGTTACGCCCGTAGTAGTTCCCATCTAAACCGATGCTGAAACCTCTTAGTATTTCATATCTTGCGCCTAAAGCAACTGTTGTTTGAGCTGAGTTCCCAACATGAATATCTTTCAGGTTAACATTCATTTTAACGTGCTCAGGTGATCCGAAAGGAACTTCGTTTCCATTTGCATCAGCAGGTTGACCGTTATCAGTATATAAATATCCTGTTGCATTGCTTGCCCAGTTCCAATTGCCGAGTGATACCATCCCTTTTATCTCCAGATCTCTGATTGGTTTTGAAACAAGATCAATTTCAATTCCCTGGTGAAGAGCATCTACACCTTCCATATTGACACTTAATGTTTTAGGAGCTACTGCAGGATCTGGCTGGCTAATGGAGCTACGTACAATCGTTTTGTTCATCCATTTTGTGTTGTAGAGATTCACATTAGCCGTAAAATACTGTGAGCGGAATCCGTAACCAAGTTCGGTAGAAAATGCCTTTTCGTTAATTGCATTAGGGTTGATGGCATTACTGGTAGTTGATTGCAGGAAAGCGCCTCCCGAGAAGAATGGTGCGCGGGAAATAACCCCGATGTTGGCAAATACATTATGATTGTCGTTTAAGTTGTAGTTGGCACCGCCCTTTGCACAATAACCTAACGCATTAAAGGTTTCCGATTTGGCAAATTCCGAATCGTAGTAAAAGCGGTCGTAGCGCCATTGCGAAGTATTTGATCCTGAAAGGGAAACAAATGCGCTTAAAGCATCCTTATTATACTCGGCTTGCATAAATACACCCTGGCTGAATACAAATCCGTCATAATCGCGATAAACGATGTCGCCGACACCCAGTTTTTTCGTTTTCCAGCTTTGGTCGCTAAGAAGCGGACGAGCTGAAGTAGCGTCGATAAAGAAACTTCCGCCGTATAAATCGGTCAGCACATTGGTGTGGGTTCCTTTATAGTACCGAAAGTCGATACCACCATAAAAATCAAGATTTTTTCTTAGTTTCGTTGTATAGGTTGATATCAACCCATACCATTTATGCTGGTTAATGCTGTTCGACATAGTCATTTTTGATCCGGTTGTACTTGCTTTATTGTAAGCATAAACTCCACCGTAATCAAAAGTTCCGTCGGCCGTGCGGAAAGTAGTATTGGGAATACCCAGGGTTGAGCCGTACCAATATCCGCGATCAGTCGAAGTATAGCCTTGTCCGCTTGTACCGTAACCATCACCTATCGAAGCATAAAGAACTGTCGAAAGGCTCGTATTAGGACTCATAGTCCAGAAATGGTTCAATGATATTTGTGGCTTGTTATAAACATTACCTGACGAAACTTTCCGTTGCCCGTTCATATCGAAACCGTAGGAAGCATTATACTTATAGGTATTTGGTTGCTTTTGCCATTCGGAGATAAGCAGTTTATCGCCATTATTCCGCTGGTTGTGCCACTGTGGTGCTCCGAATGCAGTGAACGACAATGAGTGTGAAGCGTTAATTTTTTTCGAAACATTTACAAAATAGGAATAGGATTCAAACTCAGTTCCCTGGATATATCCTTGTCCTGTTGTTTTGGCGCCCAAAAGAGTGATAGCCCAGTTTTTATCCGTAAGTCCGGTCGAAACAGAGAAACCGATTTTGCTGTACCCATTACTGGCAGTACCGTAAGAAACAGCACCACCTCTTTTTACATCGGTAGTGTTGGTAAGAATGTTAATGGATCCGCCTAAGGAAGGAGCGGAAACTTTTGAAGCTCCCAATCCGCGTTGAACCTGCATAGAGCGGGTAACATCGCCCAAGCCGGCCCAGTTCGACCAATAAACTCCACCCCATTCCATATCGTTAACAGGTACCCCGTTGATCATGACAGCCGTATTAGCTGATTCAAATCCCCGTAAATTGATACGCGAGTCGCCGTATCCACCACCTTGCTTGGTAGCATACACACCAGGCGTCGCTTTGAGTATTTCAGGAAATTCCTGCGTACCCATCTTTTCTTCAATCATCTTAGGCTCCAGTGTCGACATGGCTACAGGAGTTTTCCGGCTGATAGCGACAGAGGCTATAATGACGACCTCTTTCAAGCCAACCTGATTAACGGATAATTGAACGGTACCCAAATCAGAAGTTTCTCCTTTTTTAACAGTAACCTCTGTTTCGATTGGAAGGTATCCAACATATTGAGTAACAATTGTTTTCGTTCCAACTGTGGCCTCGAATTTAAAGGCTCCTTTTGCATCCGTTGTAGCTCCTGTTGTAGTTCCTTTAATATAAACAGATGCTCCAATTAAGGTTTCATTGGTTGTTGCATCCGTAACTATGCCTTTTACGTAGCCTTGAGCAAACAGCCCTACGTTTAAAAACATAAATACCAGAATAATGGTAATTTTTTGTAGCTTTTTTTTCATGTGAATAGATGAATTAGGTTGGAAATTTTTCGGTTTCAAATTTGCACGTAAAAGTATATTTTTTTTTGAATCATAGTGTTAAGTTATTAAAATAACTCGGTTAATGAATATAACTGTTTCTAAACTGAATTGAATCAGTAAAGGTCAGGAAACCGAAGTTGAAGCTAACCTGATGGTATCTTCTACGAAACAGAACAAATGAAAAATATTAAATTTCATACTATCAGATAGATATATCGGATAAAACAGTTCCCACTGCAACTTCTGACTTCCGACAATCAAAATTAACTAAAATATTTACAATATATTCCATATGTTTACTAAGCCTAAGAATAGTACTTTTGCAGCGTTTTACTGTTTGTCCGATCGCCATGAACCAAAAGGATTTATTAATACATAATGCCACAATTGTTAACGATGGAAGGCAGTTTGCCGGTTATGTGCTAATTAGAGGGCAAAGAATATTGGCTGTTGGAGAAGGGAATGTTGAAGCTGATAGCACTTGTGAGGTGGTTGATGCCGCAGGGATGCTGCTTTTACCCGGCATTATCGACTGCCATGTGCATTTTCGTGAGCCCGGAGTTACACATAAAGGTGATATTTCGACTGAAAGCCGCGCTGCCGTTGCCGGTGGTGTAACTTCATTTTTCGAAATGCCGAATACACAACCGCAGACTGTTACACTTGCATTACTGGAGCAAAAAATGGCTATTGCTGCCGAAAAATCAGTGGCTAATTATTCGTTTTTCCTGGGTGCAAGCAACGATAACATAGCTGAAATTGTGAATGCCAACCCTCGGACAGTTTGTGGTGTCAAAGTCTTTTTCGGGGCTTCAACCGGCAATATGCTGGTTGATAAAATTACGGCATTGGAAGAGATTTTTAAAAAATCGCCTATCCCGGTAGCCGCGCATTGCGAAGATGAAACAATTATCCGCGCCAACAGCGAGGCCATGAAGCTGAAATACGGCGAAGATATTCCTGTTGAAATGCATCCTGTGATCCGGAGTTCTGAAGCTTGTTACCGTTCGGGCGAATTGGCTGTAAAATTAGCCCGCAAACACAATACCCGCCTGCACATCACACACTTATCCACTGCCGCCGAACTCAGCCTGCTCGAAAACAATATACCTCTAGGCGAAAAACGCATAACGGCCGAAGTTTGCACCCATTATTTGTGGTTCAGCGATCAGGATTATGCCCGGCTTGGCACGAAACTGAAAGTTAACCCTGCTATAAAATCAGCAAACGATCAGGAAGCACTTTTACAAGGGCTGATTGACAATAAAATTGATATTATCTCAACCGATCATGCTCCGCACCTGGCTGATGAAAAGGCAAATACCTATTTTAAAGCTCCTTCGGGCACGCCGCTTGTGCAACATTCGCTGCCAGCCATGTTGCAAATGGTGAAGCATAGCAAAATGACTATTACCACCCTGGTTGAAAAAATGTGCCATGCCCCGGCTGAATGCTATGCCATTGAGAAAAGAGGGTTTATCCGCCCGGGCTACTTTGCCGACCTGGTACTTGTGAATCCGGAAAATCCATTTACGGTTGAAAAAGAGAATATACTTTATAAATGCAACTGGTCAGTTTTCGAAGGCACAACCTTCGATGCACAGGTTGAGAAAACATATGTGAATGGTCACCTGGTTTTCGACAAAGGGAAAATAGATGACACAAAAAAAGGGTTAAGAATAACTTTCGATAGAAAATAAACTATGAAGAGACTACTATACATTGCACTACTGGCTACAATCACATTTGGTTGTTCCGAGAAAAAAGTTGTTGAATCGACTTACAAAAACGGTAACCCCAGGGATGTTAAGTATTACCATAAAAAAGCCGGCGAACTTATCCTCGAACGGGAGGTGGTATATTACGAAAACAAGCAAAAGAAAATGG
>CAIXAQ010000930.1 GCA_903917425.1 uncultured Bacteroidales bacterium | reverse complement strand
TAGTCTTTACAAATGGCAGGTTTTGTTGTAAATTTGGACAATCGTTGCCCACACTTACATTAGTATAGGTTGATGGCTAAAATACCCGGCAACTTAGCAAAGCGATCTCGAGAGGCGCAGCCGGATAATCCGACACCTATTATAGCTTCAGTTGTTATGTCTTGAAAAAATTAAGTAAGTAACTCAATAAATTAAATCAAAAAAACCAAATCATGAAAAGCACCAGAATCATTAGCATGGCCCTGCTGCTGACTTTAGGGATATTTTCCCTTTCCTGTGATGAGAATTCCAGCGAAGAGGAGCAAACCTGTGGAAATTCTGCAAATATGACCTGGGATAACCTGCATGCAACTTTTCAGGACTTCTCATTAGGTAATGCTCAATTCAAATTAGTTTTGAATGCAACGAACATCTGTATTTATGAGAATGCTGAGGTCACAATACATGTTGGTGAAACATCAACCAGTTCAATAGTGGGTTTAAGTGCATTTGTCAACTTCCCAAATTCGACACCTCCTGATTTTATATTTGTACATCAACCTGTCACTCCGGCTTTATGGAGCAGCAAACCCTATTCTTTAAATCTGCGTCAGGAGTTTCAATCGAATCCCGGGAACTTTACAATTACAATTTTCATATACATACCGGCTGCGACGATGGCTGAGGCTCAGCAAAAATATGATCAATCAGTTGATGTGGCCAGATCATATGTTGATGTTTTGTATTACCGCCCAAAATAGCATCATAACGTATCAAATTTATGTTCTATTTGAATTTTTGTTTATGCAGGGCAAGAGTATACGATAAAAACGAAATTCATCTGGAACTAATGATTATCAAGCTGCAATAGGGGTGTCCTGCAAATACGAATAATCACTGAAAGTACAAGTAAACACGGTTAATCAACGAAACAACGAGTAAAATCCGGACTTCTGCTGCCTGTGGGACGGTCAGGAAAACGGCTGAATAACAAAAGGTTATAAGGTAAGGCAGTTTCTAAGTTAATTCTGTCGATGAAAAAACTTCTTCTCATCCCGATAGTTGTTCTCGGTTTGACTGTTGTGTATAAACAGGCAATTGCACAACCTGCAATTGAATGGTCAAAATGTTTGGGAGGCTCAGGTCAGGAAAGGCCTGCGTTCTAACATTCCTATAAAGACCTGATTCAACAAATTGCAGATAAGGGATTTATACATATTCAATTGATGGGCTTGAGCAATGCGAGCTTCATTTGTAAAATATAGTTGATTGCATTTAGTTATCTTTGTTCTCGTTGACAGCGAAGTGCTATTAAGCCGCGCTCTTCACAAACAAGCAGACTACAGCCACCAGATAAAAGACGACATAACAGTAAAAACAGATAGATAAAATGAATAGACTCACAATAACAATTTCGATTCTAACAATTCTTACAGGTTGCAACGCTACAATTAAAATGACAAATAAGATGGAAGAACAAAAAAATGAAACGACAAACGCAATTTCAACTAACGACACCACCCCTAAGGTAACGGGAATAGGTGGGATTTTCTTTTATGCTGATAATCTGAAGGAAACGAAAGAATGGTACACCAAAAATTTAGGGATTGAAATAAATGATTGGGGTTCTTCGAGTTTTGAATCCAGGAACATTAAGAGACCTGAGGAGATAAACTCTCTTCAATGGACAACTTTCAAAAAAGGGGATGAGTATTTTTCGCCATCTAAAAAGGATTTTATGATTAACTACCAGGTTCAGAATATGGAAGGACTTGTAAACAAACTCAAAGACAACGGAGTAACTATACTTGACAGCATTGCGACTTACGACTTCGGAAAATTTATACATATTATGGATGCAGAAGGCAACAAAATAGAACTATGGGAACCAAGTGAAAATAAGGGCGGAAAGACAACCAAATAAAGAAAAACGATCTTAATGAAAAAAGGCCGATAGCCTAAATGCAGCTACAAGAAAACTGGCATTTGAGCGTTTGAATGAAATTTTGTGCTTCGTATCGGGTGCAATGGTGGCAAGCAGTTTTGTGCCTGGAGATGACCTGGTTCTTTTAGAGCCAGACTTATACCGGCCGAATGCCCGGCATGAACAAGGGATTCAATGTTTGCTGGTTAGATATTGAGGTTTTTAATTATATTTGCGTATAAAACACCTGTGATGCTCACATTTCTTACCGGATTCGTTGCCAGTATTGCCCATGTCGTAACCGGGCCCGATCATCTTGCCGCAGTTACACCCCTGGCGATCGACAGCCGGAAAAAGTCATGGATGATAGGCTTTTCATGGGGGTTCGGCCATACCATCGGGATGCTTTTGATTGGCCTGCTGTTCGTTTTGTTCAGGGAATTTCTGCCGATAGAAGCGATTTCCAAACATAGCGAAACTGTGATAGGCGTTTTGCTAATCGGGATTGGTTGCTGGGCATTGCTGCGGATTTACCTGCACCATTCACATAAAAACAAGCCACACGCCCATTTTCATACCAAGCCTTATTTATATACTCATATACATAAACATTCGCATGGTTTTAAGCTTGTACTTGATCACACTCATGCAGATGGGCAAACACATAATCATAGTTTGGGACATACACATGGAAATGGGTTTTTACACGATCACGGGCATGGTCATGAGCATCTTAAGGTTGGCAAATTAAAGCAAAATGCATTCACGGCTTTCACCATTGGGATCATTCATGGGTTTGCCGGTTTTAGTCACCTGTTTGCGCTTTTGCCTTCACTGGCACTTCCATCAGTATGGGATTCAGTGATTTATATTTCAGCTTTTGCCTTGGGAACCGTGCTGACCATGATTATTTTTGCCTTTATACTGGGCCTGGTGGCGTTTAAATCGGTTGTAAAGGACAAACAGGTTTTCCTCAAATGGTTTACTTTTTCAGGGGCACTCCTGGCTATCGCAATTGGAATTCTTTGGATTGTTCATCCTTTCTGAGGTGAAATCAAATGATTATTTACTGAGTTATGAAGTTGTGGTGAGCATCTGTGAAGAATGGAACAAACACAAGTTTTTTTATGAAATTTGAATTATCCATGGAGACAGAATTAGAATGGATGTTAACAAACTCGTACAAAACAGATATGATTTCATTTTTGTCGACTCATCCGGAATATTTTGAAGAGGCAATTCAATTAGCAATTACTGACAGGCAACCCTATTCCTGGCGGGCAGCATGGTTATTATGGAGTGTCATGGAGAAAAATGACCACAGGATACAAGGATACGTCAAAACTATAATTGACACAATATCTGATAAGAATGATAACCAACAGAGAGAATTGTTGATTATACTTCAACAGATGGATTTGGATGAAGAACTTGATGGATTACTATTTAACCATTGTGCGGCACTTTGGAAAAAAACAAATAAGAAGCCTTCGGTGCGATTAAATGCTTTTAAAGTGATCGTTATAATAGCTCAAAAATATCCAGGCTTATCGCAGGAAATTGTTCTTCTGTCGAACGATCAATTCCTGGAGTCATTGTCTCCTGGTGTAAAGAAATCTATCGCTGAGATGATAAGGGTACTTGGATAATTATCGGGCTTATGATAATTTTGGTTCAAAAAGAGGCCAGTAAAGAACAGAAATAAGATTTAATAAGTCCTCAGATTTTTGGCAGGCCTTCAATGATTTCTCTGATCGAATCCAATCCAATTTCTTCTTTTCCGACTGTGGCCGGATTTCTGAAAATAAAGCCTGAAACATCATCTGCCACCTGTATGTTTTCGAAAGATTCGACAGAACAATTAAATACCATGTCTAGTGTCTGGTATTCTATTCCTGCATATACATATTTGTTTGTAAAAGTACCTGCAAACTCTAATTTATCGATTTTCAGATTCAGTTCTTCTTCTATTTCTCTTACCAGGGCATTTTCGGCAGTTTCGCCAAGATCAACAAAGCCTCCGGGCAAATCCAGCATTCCGGCAGATGGAGCATGTTTGCGGATAGTAAAAAGAATTTTACCATCATCGTTCCGGATGATTGCTGCTACCGCCGCATTCATATTTATAAAATATCTGAAACTGCAACTGTTGCATTTCAGCGATTTTTCAGAATCCGGAATAAAATCCTGACATCCGCATTTCGGGCAATACCTGAAAATTTTTATAGGGCTTTGTTCGCTGATCATATAAAGGTGGCTCTGCTGTTAGTTTAGTAGGTGAACTCAAATAGTAGAAAGTCGAAAGTCAAATGTCAAATGTCGGATGTCGGATGTCAGATGTCAGATGTCGAAAGGCAAATGTCGAAAGTCGAATGTCATATGTTATCCGAAATTTTTTCTATCATAAGAATGTAAAATCAATTACACAGTTACTTCTGTCTTCTGACTTCTGACTTCTGTCTTCTGTCTTCTGACTTCTGACTTCTGTCTTCTGTCTTCTGACTTCTGTCTTCTGCCTTCTGTCTTCTGACTTCTGTCTTCTGACTTCTGTCTTCTGACTTCTGACTTCTGTCTTCTGACTTCTGTCTTCTGACTTCTG
>CAIXAQ010000929.1 GCA_903917425.1 uncultured Bacteroidales bacterium | reverse complement strand
TGGCTTATCAATATGTTGCAGTCAGAGCTATTAGAAAATAAAACACGCTTTTTCGAATCATAAAAACTCATTATTTTAATCCATGCTTCAAAAGTTTGCTTTGAAAAATTAATTGGAGTCGAACCACATTTAATATACGAATCTCCAGATGATTGCAGCCAAAAACTTTTTGCTGATTGTGGGTAACACAGGTGCATGCCTGATAGAGAAATGATAAGCACCAAAAATGCTTTTGCTAAAAAATTTTTTTTGTTTTTCATATTGAATTTCATTTAGAATTATTAAAAGTTGTTGCTATAATTCCAATATCCCCGCCATTTCCACGAATGGCCTTCTCCATCTGGGTGCAAAGGCATCCTGGAAACAAAGGCAAGTTCGCAGGCACGTATCCCTTTAGGAATCTGCCCTGTATGGGGATCCATGAGTTTTATAAATTGATAATCCGCCTGCATGGCTAAATAGCTTTTCCCAGGCTTTTCTTGCTTTTCTATCAAAGATGGCCTCGCCTTTCCCTGACAGCCAAGTTTGCTAGCGTCTTGCGAAAACAAGCAGAGCAATGCTACGCCAACAATCCCTGCAATAA
Organism: uncultured Bacteroidales bacterium; assembly: GCA_903917425.1. Classification (GTDB taxonomy): domain Bacteria; phylum Bacteroidota; class Bacteroidia; order Bacteroidales; family UBA4417; genus UBA4417. Next base: position 8,920 of record CAIXAQ010000929.1, on the reverse strand, counting down.
TTAACTGTAAATGATGGTTTTTCATAAGGCCGCTAGGGTTTAATTTTAAGATTTATTGACTGCATTATTTGATGTAAATTTTTTCCGACTTCGTTCCGTTATTGGTTTTTACTTTCACCAAATAGAATCCTGTGTTTCCTGTAAAATCTATTTGAAATGCTTGTCCGTTTCCCAAGCCTGTAAAGGTTTTGGATAACAGTGTTTGGCCAAGCATGGTGTAAACAGAAACCTGGATGGATTCCTGTTTTTTTGATTTAATAAAAATCTGTTGGCCACTACTGTAGATTTCGATGCCGTTAGTTTCGTCCGAAATTTCATTTACGGAAGTCGTGCGGTTAATCAACAACAGAAACCTATCGCGCGGGCTTTCGGGACTATGGTCTACCGTAAAGGAGGTTTGGTGGCGGAGGTCGTAAACAATACCTGTCGTCAAATCTTTTACCGACATCACTCCAGTTTCCAAAAACGTGTTTTCGTCAACCGAAATTTCATACTTACCTTCTTTCCCAACTTTTAAATTTAGTGGGATGGCAATTTCTTCATCCATAAGAGGCAATGAATTGATGCTCAACATTTCTTCATCAACCGAAGTGTAAAGTTGCGGTGCTTCCCCGATGCCAAACAGTTTGAAAGCATCAAAATCGTTGTCTAATCCGGCAGTTGCATCTTCCCTGAAATGAATGTAGGTTTTATCCGAAAATCCGTTCCCTTCAACCTTCAAAACCAATAAATTTTCGACAAAGGTTTTTTCTTTGTAAAAATTTGTGGAAGTATGCTTTCGCGAAGTGTTTGGTATGCTGAGGCTAGCACCTGTTGAGACTTTAATAAAAAAACCATTCATGGGCGGGATGATGCCGTTGGTCAGACTACCGGTTGTTCCGTTCCAGCTAATATATTGCCCGGCATCACCATCGTAAACATATGCCGAGCCATTCATATTGGTTTTTGTAAATTCGTCCCAATCCAGAGCCGAGGGAAAAGGGTTTCCAAGCAGGTTCCAGCCTTCGCCGGTTGCAGAATAGGAGAGAGCGGGGTTTGATGTTCCGTTAAACGTAAAATTACCTGCATTCAGCTTACCAACAAACGATTTGGTAACATCGGTTTTATAGGCAACAAGGTAGCCTTTTCCTAAAACGAAGGCATTCTCAAATGCCGGATTCCATTCGCCGGATTCCAATTTTGTATTTATCCAAAGATAATCCTGTTCGCTAAATTTATAAAAATCATTATCCACGCTAGGTGTGCCGTTGTTCACAAAACCAGGTCGTATGTTTTGGGCAGCAACCGGTGAAGAAAGCAAATGCCATCCCGCATTGCCCACATATTTTGGGATGTAACGTTCAACAGTGGCATCTACATTTGCAGTATTGTTGATGAGCGAAGCAGTTGCCAAATCATCCGATTGAAGTTGCAGGCCAGTATTTCCGGCATTGTTCAGCAAATTTGCGGTAACGCTGAGGTGTGAAGTTGGAGCAACAACCAAGCTTGCTGCTGCATCAATGGTTAAATCCGTCATGGTTTTGTCCGAATCTATAACAACAGCATTATTAACCTGAACCCGCGACCAATCTTTTACCGGCACATCCTGTCCCGCAGCCCAGGTTGAAGTTGTACCCCAATTGCCACCGGCGATGCTTTGAAAAGGCATAGGAGCGGTGGAAGCTGTCCAGGGGCTGGCATCTATATTATGAAAAGCTCCGGCATTCCCACCAACAATATCTGTAACCACGGTTCCGTTGCCTTCGTTAAACTGCCAGTATGAAACCAGACCCGATTCGGTTCCCAATAAAGTACGATACATGTCGGCTCTGATGTCAGCAATATCACGGGCATAATTCCAGACGCGGATTTCGTCCAAATTACCATCCATTGCTGTGCTGCCACTTATAGTAAAGGTTCCGTCAGGAGCAAATAGCTTGGCTGAAGGTGTCATGGTTTGCACTAATTCGCCATTCAAATACAATTTCATGGTGGTCCCATCATAGCTTCCGGCCACGTGTATCCATTTGTTTGTGGCAAGTACATTGTCAACGCGGATAGCATAACCGGAAAAATTATCATCCTTGATGAAAAAAATTAACTGATTCTCACTTCCTGAAGGAAGCCCATCGTAACCTATTGCTGCTACTTCCGGTTCTATCGTGATATATCGTTGCTCTTCAGCAGAAGGCAAATTATTATGATAAACCCATGCCTCGATGGTGAATTGGAGCATCGTACTCTTTAATCCGGTGCCGGAAATGTAATCGGAAGTGTGATGAAAACTGAGCGCATTTCCTGCAAATTTATCGGCTGGAAGCCTTCTGCAAACCGCCAACTGGCTAAACCCTGTTAGGTTGTTAAATGTGGCTGTGTTGCCCGAAGCATCTACAGAAACAGCATTTTGAGTGTAAACCCAATTATTGTCGTCGTTGGTTGGGCGTGAGTACAGTTTAATTGTGGATGAGGAAGTTTGGTCGTTGACAGTAAGGTCTTCGGAGACATTTAATGTAAGATTTGCATCAAATGTGCCTGTGCCAAATCGGTTGATGATCCAATATTGCGAATCGAATAACGAGGAGTTGATATTTGGGGCGGCATCAATCCGCGAAGCGGTGATTGATGCGCTGGCATGGGAATTAAAAAACATCGATAGCCCGGTTCCGGTAAAATTTACAGCACCGCTTGCCTCTGTTTGTGTGTTGCTGACCCCACCACCAGCCGGGATACCCGATAAAACCCAACATCTTGAACTCATTTTTGTAAGCGTGCCATCGTTTCCGCCTGCCACATCAGTTGCGTTTGTTCCGTAAGGTTCGTTAAATTGGAGGCAAACAACCAGGTTTTTATCGGTGCTTGTAGGCGTGAGGTGCATTTTTTCCCGGATTTGTTGCTGTGTGCGGGCTTCACGCCAGATTCGTACTTCATCAATTTTGCCTTTAAAACCCGACCCGATTATGATAGGTGAAGATGTTGGCGTTATACTTGGCGGGATTACCGATGAGCCTGCCTCGCCATTTACATAAAGTACCAGGTTTTTTTGTCCTGCAGCCTGATTGACCACGCCGCAGAGGTGGAGCCATTTCCCAACTACCAGAGCGGGGTTTAGATTTATTCTGGAGAAATTGACATTGCTATTTACTCCAAATTCGATGATGATAAATGATGGCCCATCGTACATTTTCAATTCCCATTCGGTTCCTTTGGCAGCAATGGAATGAAAACCGTTGCCCATAACTTCTGGTTTTACCCAGACTTCCACCGTAAACGAATTGCTGTATTGAAACCCAGAAACATCTGAAAGCTGAACATAATCGTCAACCCCATCCAATTCGAGGGCATTGCCGGAATAATTTTCGGGGTAAGAGCGTAAAACCAGAAACTGGCCAAAAGCGTTCACTCCGCTAAAAGTGGCTGTATTTGCAACAGTATCAACGCTGGCAGCTTTTTTTACCAAACTCCATGCACCATCTGAATTGGCTGCCCTGGCGAAAAGTTTTACGCTGCCGGGATTCAGGCCGTTGTAGCTGTTTAAATCATCGGTTAAGGTAAAAGTGAGGTCGGCGGTAAAAGATTTGTTCCCGTAATTTTTCGCAACCCAATATTGCTGGCATGTGGCATAAAATGGATCCGAAGGCTTGGTGTTGGGCGATAGGTTTATCCTGGAAACTGTGATGTTATCCGTTCCTGAAAGTGCTGTGAAATTGGAAGAAAAGCCAGTGCCGGTGAATATTGCATTTCCGGTTGAAGTTACAGTTTGTGAATTGCTGTTTCCTCCACCGAGTGGTATTGTGGAATTTACCCAATTCCCGGAACCTAATCCGGTAAGAGTACCATTACAGTTTCCAGTATAATCGTGCGCCGTGGTTCCGGAACTTTCATTTAACTGCCAGTAATTAAGCAATCCCGTTTCGGAACTTGACAATGTAAGGTGCATGTTTTCACGGATTTGCTGCTCGCTGCGGGCATAATTCCAAACACGGAGTTCATCTAATTTTCCATCCAGAAATTCATTTGTATTGCTACTGCTAAAACTAAACGTACCATCTGATGTGTGCAATCCTACCGCTGTCGAACTTGCAATTACTGCGCCGTTTATGTAAAGTTTCAGGTTTGTGCCATCATAAGTACCGGCAATATGAGTCCAAACCCCGGCGGAAAGCGCGCCATTGACCCGTAAGGAAACCAATTCCCCAATTGTGCTTTTAACGTAAAAATGCAGTTGCCCGGCGCCGCCAAAAGCTGATCCGTCGTGGCGCAAAACGGCTACTTCCGGGCCTATGGTGATGTATCTTTCAACCTGGTTCGGCAACGAATTATGGTAAACCCAGGCTTCCAAAGTAATGGCAGCAATTCCGGTGTTTATTCCCGTGCCGGTAACATATTGACCGGCTGCTGCAAATGAAAGCGCAGTTCCAGGCAAATTGCTGGTTTGTGCGAAATTTTGCATCGAAAAAAATTGCATCGCGATAAGCAAACCAAGAGGCAAAGTGTAAATTTTATTCATGTTGGACATTTTAACCTTTATAAGTTTGATCATTTTATCACCACCATTTTAATCGATTTCACGGAGTGGTCAGCGGTAAGTTTTACAATGTAAGTACCTGAATGAAGTGTTTTGGTATTCAACTCAAGTTGGTAAGTTCCAGGTTCAAGTTTGGCTTCGGTTACTGTCCCGATATTTGAACCGGTGAGACTAAAAATTTCGATTTTTACCGAATTCGCATCAGGCAAATAGAATTTGATGTTGGTAAAATCGGAACATGGATTTGGGTAATTCTGCTCCAACACCACATCTTTGTAAGTAATCGGATCAATGGAATCTTGAAAAAAGACGGTTTCTTTAACATCTTCAACCTCGTCTGATCCCGAAATTACAAATGACCTGAAAACAAGGTTCATCACCGGGTCGCCAAAAGTTATCCCATTTAATGGTTTGTATGGCACATTGGTGGCAGCCATAATAAATTCGTGGCTCAAAATCATCAAAGTGTCGCTTCCGGCAAAGGAAAGGTCAAAATCATTCACCTGTTTAGTGGTGTCGCAAACCAGTGGATTTGCCGGAAAATGCTTCCAAGAGCCTGAAATATCCGAAATATCACCAAGCAAAAGGTCAACTTGAGAAATCCGTTTATCGGCGGTGTGCAAACACAGTTGTTCGAGTTTAAAACCAATGGCAGTTTTTCCGTTTTTGTTGATGGTTAAACGCGGAACCTGAATATGATCGTCGGTTTCGGTATAAAGCTGGCGGTTTGAAGCCAAATCCCAACTATTTGATGCGAAATCCCATTTTATGATGGATAAAGCTTCGTTTTCTGCGATGGATAAATCGCTGTTGTAAGTGGTGTAAACCATTGCACCACGGTTATTTTCAAAATCTAGGTCGAAATAATTGTAATTCAAAAGCGTGTCGGCAGCAAAAAGTTGTTTAGGGCTTGTCCAGGATTCATTTGCAAAAACCGACGACATCAATCGGTTGCCTTCCCAGGTTAATTGGTCGAAGTTTTTCCAAACAACAACAGCCACATTTTCCTCTGGCGAAGCCACTTTTATATTGGTTTGAACGCCACCGGGTTCGGCCAGAATATTCGGAGCCGATTCCTTCCATTGCCCGTTTATATTTTCGATAAACGCGTACCAAATATCGGATTTGTTGCTTTCAAGGTCGCCTACCTGCCAGACAATGAGAGCTTTGGTGGCGGAAAGTACGACGATTTCCGGGTTTGCCTCAGCTCTGCCGGAGGTTGCCGATAGCATATTGTCAGCAAGCTGTCCCGACAAAATCGTTGTGCCGGTGTTGACATTAAAAACCGAAAACCAGATATCCTGCGATTTCACAAAACTTTCGAGGACATCGTCTGATTTTTGGTGCATAAAAGTCATGGGAGTATGGCGGGACTGCATCCATGTGCTGACAGCAATACTGTCGTTAATCATCTCAACTGATGGCTTTTGAATGGCATTTGAGTTGGTGGACAGGGAATATGTTTTTCCAAACTTGCCTGTTATCGGATTAATATTCCTTAAACAAAGATCTCTTTTCCCATACGATTTTCCTGGTTCGAGCCATGTAACCAAACGGTGTTTGTCCTTCATGCTGATTGAATGTTGCGGCATTGGCAAAGCCATTTTTTGGTACCAGCCAACCGGATCCATTATTGATAATGATTTTGTGAAATCGGGGTTGCCAGTCAGTTTTAAGCTTTTGCCCGACGATTTGACAAAGGGCGGGAAACAACTGCTCATATCGTCGCCAAATGTTGCGTTTCCAAGTATTTTGGGCCCATATATGTTTACTTCGTACCAACTCCAGAGCGCGTTGAGATAAACACGGAATGAGGGGCGCAGGACACCCGACAATTTGATCCGGGTCTGCCTATCAGGAATATCAATATACGATTTGCCAACGCCTACAAAAAATCCGGTTGCAAAAGCGGCATACACATCAGCTAATCCGGCGCAAAAGGTAATGCCGACAGATAATTCGCCCTGAGCCCCAATATAGCCAAATTGATACGAGGCACTGTTTTTATACGCATCTTCGTGGTCAGGATTTGCATCAATTTTGAGATTTCCAACTGAGCCCCATTTCCCGGTAGTTGTATCAATTGAATAATTCAGCCTGAAAGCTCCTCCAAGTTCTGGCGAAAAGGTCATGTTGGCAGTTACCCCAACAGGTTTTGCACTGGCCCAATTTTTTATTCTCAGCTTTTTATACAATTCCATCATTTTGGTAATGGGATTATGCACTGCACGGGTAGCGCTTAAATTTGTCGCTACGTTTGTCGCATTGTTTTGAGAGCAAAATAAATCGTTGTTTTCGTCTAAGTAATAATAATGATTCGCGTTGTTGGCAACACTAAAGTTCACTATTTCAGGCGGCCCCAATTTGAAGGTTACCAGTTTCTGGCTCAGCAAAGTGGGTTGGTTGAGTTCGAGTTTGGCTGTTGATTTGGTGAATTTTAAAAATGCTTCGGCAGAAACAGAAACACCTGTTACTTCGGTGCCACCAAAAAATGGTATGGCTTCAGGGATTTTCCAGCCATCTCCGCCCGAAACAACGTCCGTGTCTTCGCCAAAATACGTTTCAAGCGAAAAGGTAACCACATCGCCGCTTTCCTGCACATTATGAAAACTGGTGTCGGCAATAAAATCGAACCATCGTGGCCGTGTTTTATGGATTGTAATCTTATACGGGCCTTCAATAAGCGCCGGGTCAGGGAATTGCCCGAGATAATATTCTATTTTCAAATTAGCTTCTGGTGGCGGCAGTTTTCCCATGTTGTAGGTAAGGTGCCAGGTGGTGTCGTTAAGTTTAATGGCATCGGTTTGGGCCAATAGTTGGCCGGAGTTATCATAAAACTTACCAATCACCTTGGTCATGTCGTCCAATTCTTCGGTGGCTATGGTGAACGTGTTTTCCTGATCCATGCAACCGGGTGCGATGGCTTGTAAAAATGGGCCTAAATCGCCCGAAACCGTTGGGGCAATCATTTGGTTTATATAAATGGGCACCGAAAAAGTATGTTGTACCGATGTGTCGCCGGTGGTTGTAATATAACCGTTCTGGAAGCTGATATAACTACCGGGAGGCGCATCGCCCATATCGAAGCTCAGCATAAGATCCTGATTGGTTTGAGTATAGGCGTAAATTGACTTTTTGATGACCTGGTGTGAAGGTGACAGAAAAACACCTTGCAGGAAATCTTCTTTCCATTTTGACGTGCCTTTTAAGGTGTAATTTGTTTTAAACGTGATGAGATTGGTAAGCGCAACGCCTTCGTTAAAAAAGCCGATGCCTTGGTTAAAATTATAGTTAAAATTGTATCCGGGCAAAGGGTCGTTGATGATGAAATTCCCAACAGGATACTGAATCCCGTTCACTGGCCCGCCTTCATAAAAAAGTTGCACAAAAAAGGTATAAGTGCCAGGAGCCTTGTTTACCATGTTTCCTTTCCAGGTGATGTACGAAAGATTTCGGTTAACCTTCACCCACTTTTGCATGCCGCCATTTAAAGTACCATGATTGCTGCCTTTCGAATCTAAAACAGCTACGCCTTGCCCATCGTTTAGCCGATACAAGGTTTGGATTGGATTTTTGCCATTTTGCCAAATATTAATTTCGGCCAGAGAGCCTTTAAAAAATTCGGCCAACGCGCTCATTTCATCTGATTTGCCTGCGTGATTCCTGCCAATCAGCCAATAGCCATCGTAGCCGGTCAAATACCCCATGTACTTATGGTCAACCAAGGAACCATCAATATATAAATCAGCCATTAAGCTCCCATATTGCACGGTAACATTGTGCCACTGCCCGTCGTTGTAGGCATGTTCACCATATAGTACAGTTCCGCTGTTCACCTGAAATCTTATGGAACCATCTTTTTCCAGCATAAAAATTCGTTCATTCCGGGTGCTGCCAACGCCATTTTGTGTTTGGCTAAACTCCAATAAAACCCCGCCTAATTTGGAAGTGGTATTAAAATAAAAAGAAACGCTTGCATCTGTCGGGCACGAAATTTTTTGGGAAGTTTGAATATAATTGTCAGTTCCGTTTAGGTTAAGCGAGTATTGGTAAGGAACGCTGTTTTGGGTAAAAGTTTGGGTATCGAAATAGGAATTGCCATTTTTAAGGCCACAAACAATTTTAAACGACCCTGACGGAAGCCCCGCAACATCAATGGAATTTATTATTTCATCGTTTTGATTGTCGCTTTGATAAAAACTGCTCCAGTTGTATTTGGGGGTAGCAATTGGGATTGGCGGATAAACGGAAACATTGTAGGTTGTAATAAAACCGCTGTCGGCCACGCCGGGAAAATATTCGCGGGTGATCAAATGATTGACTTTGTATGAAATGGAAGATAAATCGTAGGTAAAAGTGCATTTGCTGCCAACTGATTTCATCAATTTTGAATAAAGTAAGTTGTTGTGGGAATCG
>CAIXAQ010000928.1 GCA_903917425.1 uncultured Bacteroidales bacterium | reverse complement strand
CAGAAGTCAGAAGATTCCCGGAGAACTTCTTTTATCACTGTAAGTTGGACTTTTAAAAGCAATTGCCTCTTTTCTGAAATTTTCCAATTCCAGGGCCAAATCTCAAATTAGCCTTTTCTTCCGTCTTGCGACTTTGGTCTTCCAACCCGTGAAAATCCATTTCTATTCAAATTGCGGAAGAACTCCGTGGTTGATTAAGTCTTCAGTAAGAAAATCAAGGAAAAAATACATGCTAACTAATCTCCTGGCTAAATCCAAAACTGGCTAAAGCAAGGAAAAAAAATCCCTTTAAACGAAACGAAAATTAAGCTTTTGGAGGGACCTGAAAATCGAATAATACAGGGCTTTGGAAATTTGGAGAATAATCGTAATAATTTATGTCCAATGCCGCCGGAAGAGATAAAGCTATATAGGTGGTGATATCGAAGTTTGACCGGCAGCAATTGCATGTGCAAAAAGGAGAACAATGATCGGAATCATCCTGGTGATGATTGTCCTGGTTTTGTTTTGACAGTTCAATTTTATGCATTGTACTATCCTTCGCTACATCAATACAGGGTATTGCTGTGAGCCATATTATGTACACGGATAATATGAATGCGAAAATTTTCATATGATCAATAAACCGCAAAAGTAAGTGAAAAGTTAATGCAAGCAAGTGGCAAAGTAAATTTTCGATTTGGATAAATTTGGCTTTTGATTATGCTGTGCCGGGGCAATAAACCTGTATATCCTGGCAGCGATTAGTAGTTGTGTTGTTTCAGATTTGTACTCATTTTGTACAAGATAAATTTCAACATAAAAAGCAAAGGCCACCCAATGGATGGCCGTTGCTTTCAAATAAACAATAGCCTGTTAATGATCTCCTCCAGCCGCCGTTATCTTTCTCATCACCTCATCCAGATTAAATGATCCGGGTTTCTGTCTGGGCGGGAAATCTTTAAATGACATTAAAAATTTACCAACAACAGCTTGCGTTGGAACATAAATGAATCCATGGTCGAAAATCCAATCCCAATACGTATTGGATGTAACATCAGCCATTTCATACGGATCGGTGCGAAGGTTAAATATTTTTGGAGCACGAAGCGGGGTAAAAGGTTCAGCCCAAATTCCCATAGTTCCCTTTGCCCGTTGTTCCATAAACACTACTTTCCAATTATCGTAACGGACGGCAACCACTTGTGCATCATCATTTATATAAAAGAATTCTTCGCGCGGGTCATTAGTTGTTTCCCCGGTTAAAAGAGGAAGCATATTATATCCGTCGAGGTGAACTTTAAAAGTTTTGCCGGCAGCTTCATAGCCTGTAAGTAATTTTTCCTTAACATCGGGAACACCCGCAGCAGCCAGGAAAGTAGGTAACATGTCAAGGTGCGAAATAATGTCATTCGAAACCGTACCAGGTTTAATGTGACCAGGCCAGCTTAAAAATGCCGGAACCCGGTAAGCACCTTCCCAGTTGGTGTTTTTCTCAGAACGGAAAGGAGTTGTTCCTGCATCAGGCCAGCTGTTTTCGTGAGGCCCGTTGTCGGTGCTGTACATTACAATGGTGTTATCCCCAATGCCAAGTTCTTCAATCATATCCAGAATGGTTCCAACATTTTTATCATGATCGATCATGGCATCGTGGTATTCACTTTGCCAACGGCCTGACTGGCCCTGACTTTCAGGCTTGGCATGTGTACGGAAATGCATATGTGTGAAGTTTACCCATAAGAATACTGGTTTACCTGCAGCAACTTCTCTTTTAAGATATTCGGCACTCATACTTGCTACTTCGTCATCGATGGTTTCCATCCGTTTTTTGGTAAGTGGGCCGGTATTTTCAATTTTCTGGGTTCCATCAGGATTAGCCCAGGTATGCAATACGCCACGAGGACCAAATTTAGCCCTGAAGCCGGGGAAATCTGATTCTTTAGGATAATCCCTTAATTCAGGTTCTTCTTCAGCATTCAGGTGGTAAAGGTTTCCATAAAATTCATCGAAACCGTGCATGGTTGGCAGGAATTCATCCCTGTCGCCTAAATGGTTTTTACCGAATTGTCCGGTAGCATAACCCTGACCTTTCAGCAATTCAGCAATGGTAGCATCTTCTTTCTGAAGACCTAAATCAGCACCAGGCATACCTACCTTGGTCATGCCTGTACGTAATCCACTCTGTCCGGTTATAAACGAACAACGGCCTGCTGTACAGCTTTGTTCAGCATAATAATCGGTAAACATCATTCCCGACTTGGCGACTCTGTCGATATTCGGAGTCTGATAGCCCATCAATCCGTGTGAATATGCGCTGATGTTGCTGATGCCTATATCATCGCCCCAGATAACAATGATGTTGGGCTTGCCCTTTTGTGCGGCCGTTTTGGCTGCCGGTGCAGGAGCTGCCTTTTTCTTGTTTTGCTGTGCTCCCGCGGTAAAACAAACTACAAGTAACAGCAGTGTTGCAAATAGAGATCTGATTTTCATAATTTTACTTGTTTTGGTTTAACTTGTTTTTGTTCTAATTGTGGTTCGACTGTTAATTTAGTGGCATTTTTATTTTGTCGGAAGACTGAAGTTTGCCTGAAAACTTCATTTATCTATGAGTGCAGGGCTTTGTTGACCAATCGCCTTTCATTACAAACTTTCAATTAATAAGGCCAAATCGCAAATTATCACTTTCTTCCGACTTCGGTCTTCCGACCTTAAATAATAGCCTTTAATTTTGTGAGGTCTTTTTGAACTGTTTGAATCGGCAACAGCAAGTTACAGGTGATTTATTCTAACTGCTAACACGTGAAATAAGAAGAATTTAGCTGGAGGTAGTCAACAAATTATAGTAGCCGGGAATATCAGTGATCAATAGATACGACAAAGGTAGTTATATAACCGTTATTCGAAACGATTCTAAATAAAAATGCTTTTTTTTTGTTCCGCGAAGTATTTGCTTTTACCGGATATAAAAGAATTTATAACAAGAAAGTGTTTACCATTTCTCAATTCTACAATGGTATGAATATTTACCGGCATTCAGAATCAACGTATATATTCCTGTCTCCAGTTTCCGGACATCGATACTGTTCGGATTTTGCATCTCTTTTGTATTAAATTGAATTCGTTTTCGTCCCGTGTTATCAAAGATCCTGATTTCACCTTCCGGAAGGTAAGGCAGTCCGAAATGTATGATATCGTTGCACGGATTTGGAAACACGCTGATTTCCCTGAAATTATCAGCTATTCCGTCGATAGCAGTCCGAAACGATAATAACTCGCCAGCGAGTGTATCATTGTCATTTATTGCTTTTATTCTATAATAATAAAGTGTGTTTTGGACCAGGTGCAGGGCGTGCATTTCTACATCAAAAAGAGAATCGCCCTGGAGAGGCACAGATGGGGCAAGCTTATTTAAATTAGTTGAATCAGTACCAAATTCAAAGAATACTTCAGTAGTGAATTCCATCGGATTTGCTTTGCCGTTGAGGATGGCATCCGTGATATTTATATCAGTAGCTTCTTCGGTTTTTACCAATGGATATCCGATCAGGAAACTTCCGGCATCAGAGAAAAATGAACCGGCAAAACAATTATCGATGGTCTGAACCTGCCAGAAATACCTGGCTTTTAAATCAAAAGTCAGATCCCAGCATGTATCCATCGACATATTGCCCAGCCGGACCAGTTTCCTGTTTCCGCTTGTCAGAAAAGAATTTGGGTCCATCTGTTCGGAACTGGAAGGAAGTGAGCCTACCGACAAGTTATATGAAAGACCATTTTTATTTGTTTGTATGTCGCTGCCCCTTGACCAGCTGAAATGGACCTTTTTCTTGTTAACCGATGCATGTATGGCTGCCGGGGCCTCAGGACGGGTATTATGCGGCACGGTATTATTCCTGAATAGTTTAGATTTTATGGTATAATTTACATAGCCGAGCAGAAAAACATCCAGGTCTTTATCATTATCAACATCAACCCAGTTGAGGCTTGAAGCGATAACATCACACAAGGTTTCGGCCTTGCTGAAAACGCCGTTATTATTTTGATAAATGTAGGTAAAGCCCTTGGGTTGTGCAGGGTAATTGCCAGAGACAACAATATCAAGGTCGCCATCATTATCGTAATCGCCCCATTTTGATTTTAAGTATACATGGTTGATTTCATCCGCAATGGTAAACAAATGGAAGCTGTCATTTCCGTCATTCCGGTATACCCTGAAATAACCTGTTGCATCCGATCCCATGCCTACCTGGCCCGTGAGAAGAATATCCAGGTCGCCATCGCTGTCATAATCACCCCATTCGGTTGAGCCAAAGGATACCCCTATTATCCCGGTGTTTTTAAGAAGAGCAAAACTATCCACATCATTGCGATAAATATAGGTTTTACTAATCTCCTTGTGAAGTTTTTCATCTAAATAAAGACCTGACTGTATGAGGTCAAGGTCGCTATCGCCATCATAATCACCCCATTGCATAGATCCGCAATAGAGAGGCTGAATCTTGAACCTGGCTGATGCTGT